>NZ_JACJOY010000130.1:0-117680 GCF_014695815.1 Trichocoleus sp. FACHB-6 | reverse complement strand
TGTGGGGTTGAAAAAGCCCAAGTGCGTTCTTCTCGTGCTCAACGCAATCACATTGGTTTGGCGATTCGAGCGTTTCTACGCCTGGAGATGCATTGGTTTAATACTGGCATTAGTTGGTATGAGTCCAAAGCCAGTATTGTTCGGGAGGCGGTGCGTTCCTACTTAGCGGCTCCTTGGCTGACTCTTGTACCAACTGCGTAACTCCTGTTGGTATATTGCAATCCTAAAGTATTCGTGAAACCCTTTAGGGACAAGGCACTGCTGTGTTCCTACACCAGGGCGAATACTCGTTCACAACTTAAATAGGATTGCTATATAGGGAATGCGATCGCATTCTCCATTTCGCTAGGTTACGCGATCGCATCACACCCATCATCCTAGAAAAATTCAAACCCGCGCAGGCGGGTTTCGTCTGTGTAGCCGCGAATTCCATTCGCCGGGTTGATTATTTGCGCGATCGCCATTTGATGTAAAGACAAAACCACAACACCGAAATCCGGCGTCTGACAGCCTTACTTTTTTTAAGCTTCCGGAAGCCTGCCTTAGCAGACTCTTCAATTAGCATTACAGTCAAGACTTGGAGAATAAAGTAGAGCGTGCCAGTTAGCATTACGTTAAGAAGCAAGTTTCAAGCTTGTCTCTTTCATCTTCTGAAGCCGACGTTTGCGATCGCTTGTATGCGCTATATGCGTTGTATGAGTTATCAAAGAAACATCAGCGTTTTGTGGTTAGACAATGGCAGAGCGATCAATCCGGGCATCTTCAGAAGGCATTCAGAAAGCCAAAAAGGTTGTGAAAGACCAAGGCTGGACGCAAACACAGATTGGAGAACAAGTAGGAACGAGTCGCCAGCCTGTAGGGAAATTTTTCGCGGGTAAGCCGATTGAGCGTCCTACTTTTATCGATATCTGCCGTTTGTTGGATCTCGATTGGGAAGAAATTGCTGAACCTGAACCAGAAAAGCAGAGTCAGGACACGAACATTGATATCGCTGCGCTGGTGCAAGAGGTACGCGAAAAGATAGAACCCATCATTCAAGAACGCTGCGGGACGATGCGCGTACTGGATATGACTCACCCCATTGGGTTGAATGATATCTACACCAACGTCAATATTCTGGAGAAAATTACTGGGCGCAGGCGCAAAGAGATTGCTGAATTACTACAAGAGTGCAACTTTGAGGATGTTGAGCGCTTTGGACTGGGCAGAATCGCTGAAGAACGAGTGCCAGGACTGAAGGCGGTTGAGAAATATCCCAAGCTGATGATTTTGGGGAAGCCTGGAGCAGGTAAAACCACGTTTTTGAAGTATTTAGCTCAGTGCAATCAGGGTAAATTTCAAGCTGATCGCGTGCCGATTTCTGTCACTCTCAAAGACTTTGCTGAAGCCGCTAATAAACCGGGTTTATTGGAATACATCACTCAGCAATTCGCGGGTTACGGGGTTGTAGAGACAAGGGTTATCGCGTCTCTACAAAATGTAATTGAATGCGGCAGGGCATTGATTTTACTCGATGGGCTGGATGAAGTTAGAGAGGAAGACAATAAGCGCGTCTTAAAAGAGATCCGTGATTTATCTGACCAGTATCGTGACAATCACTTTGTCATAACCTGCCGGATTGCAGCGCGAGAATATACCTTTGAGAAATTTACAGAGGTGGAAGTTGCTGATTTTGATAGTCAACAAATTGCCACCTTTGTCACTAACTGGTTTAAGAATAAAGCTGTAAAAGCAGAGACTTTTATCGAACGCCTCGAAGAAAATGAGCGGATCAACGAACTTGCCGCAAGTCCGCTACTGCTAACGCTCTTATGTTTGGCATTTGAAGAGTCAGGGGATTTTCCAGCGAATCGTTCTGAACTATACAAAGAAGGGCTTGATGCGCTGATGAAAAAATGGGATGCCAAGCGCGGGATTCAACGAGATCAAGTTTACAAAAAGCTATCAGTTCAGCGTAAGGAAGATTTACTCAGCAAAATTGCCCTAACTACGTTTGATCAAGGTGACTATTTTTTTAAGCAGAAAGTAGCCGAGCAATACATCACAGATTATATCCGTAATTTACCTGATGCCAATGCTGACCCGGAAGCATTGCAACTGGACAGTGAGGTGGTTTTGCGTTCAATTGAATATCAACATGGACTATTAGTGGAACGGGCTAAAGGTATTTACTCTTTTTCTCATCTAACATTTCACGAGTATTTCACAGCTAGAGAAATTGTTTTTGGGACACAGCCGTTAGAGGAGAGATTGCAAAATCTGGTTAGTCATATCGCCGAGAAACGCTGGCGAGAAGTTTTTTTACTAGCGGTTGGGATGTCACCAAGTGCAGACCTTTTGTTACAGCTGATGAAAAAGCAGATTGATGCACTTATAGCTGACGATGAGAAGTTACAGCACTTTTTAATGTGGGTAAGTCAGAAATCTGTTTCAGTAGAGGTTCTCTACAAGCCAGCAACTGTTCGAGCTTTTTATCTTGCTTTTGCTCTTGACCGTAATATTTACGAAATGACTCTTGACACTAGGCTTGCTCATTGCTTAAGCCGTGACTTAACTAACGACTTTGGCGATGTTCTTAACAGTAATAGCGATTGCCATCCTGCCAGTGGTCTTGTTCTCGACTATCTCCTTCTCTTTGAGCTTAGATTGGCTCGTGACCACGCCCTCAGCGGTAGTGGTGCCAGCAAATATGCTCTTGAGCCTGAACTCAAGCGTTCGCTCAAACAACTCCAAGAAATCTTGAAAGACCAACAACCTAATCTGATTGAAGATACAACAGGATATAGACTTTGGTGGAAAAATCACGGACAGGCTTGGACTGAGCAATTAAAAAACTTAATGATTAAGTATCGCAATATTGGTCATGATTGGCAGTTGAATAAACAGCAGAAGGAAATATTCGATCATTATTACGATGCAAATTTGTTGCTGGTTGAGTGTTTGAATAGCGATTGTTATGTGAGTCGCGAGGTGCGACAGGAGATAGAGGATACTTTGTTGTTACCCATAGCAGAGATTGAGCAACGAAAAAGAGAATCAATGTAGCGCGATCGTGCGGTTAGCTTGGTTTTAGGCGTTAGCTACTCTGTAAATAGACGTTAGTGATGTTGCCTTTGAAAGCGCGATTGCGTCTTGAAAACACCTGTTGAGGGCGGGTAAGATGTCCACCTCACAAGACTTATAGGCGATTCTCTTCTTCTTGCTCCTAGATTGGTTAAATTGTCAAGAAACAATCTCACTAACAAGCCGTCCCTACATATAACCGCGTAAATACTGAGAGTGTTTTCTATGACTAGCTGGAAATCTGCAACTGCTGCACTCATGGCACTAACCATCACTACTGGTGTAGCTGTCCCCACACTTATCGCAACTGCACCTGCGGCTGCACAATCTTATGAATTTCCTACAACTCCAGTCACCCTCGCATCTGGAACCAGGATTGCCGTCAGGTATGACAAAGCCACTAAAATCGTTGTTACCCCTACCGAAACTGCCCCTGTAACTCTGAGCGTCGCAAGCAACGTTAAAAGCTCTAGCGGTGCTATTGTAATTCCTGTTGGAACTCAGGTGGTTGGTCAACTACGCCCTGCTCCTAATGGAAAAGGTTCCCGGTTTGTTGCTCAGGAATTAGTGTTTTCCAACGGTAAACGGGAGCGGATCAATGGTGCTTCTAAAATAATTACCAGAACCCAACAGGTAGGTCAGGGAAGCAACACCAGTTCTATTTTCAAAGGTGCTGCCCTTGGCGGAGCAGCTGCGGCCGCGATCGCTGCTTTGACTGGCGACAAAGCGCTTGCTACTGAAGAAATCCTCGGCGGTGCTGGTTTGGGTGCCTTGGGTGGGCTGTTTTTAGGCCAAAGAAAAGTTGATGTTGTGGTTATTGACCCCAACACCGATTTGAATGTGACCTTGCGTTCTCCTGTAGCACTGCGCTAACCAGGAAAAATGCAAAAATGCCAGAGTAAAAATCCCATAGATAAATCTAGAGAATTGAAAAAAGACACCTAACAAATTAGCGAAAAGTGTCTCTTTTCAATTCTTTCTTTATCGGCCTATATTTATTAGGTGCGACTAGACCAATATGGATTTTATAATTTTTGCCTTTTTCCTTTTTCCTTTTTTATGGCTTGCCCAGACCAGGGGTTTCCTCTTTTTTAACATTAGGCACAATATCCGGACGCTCTTTATCTTCCCAACCTACAGGACGCTTAGAGTTGTACCAGGCAACTGAGCCAATAGTTACAGCAGCAATAAAACCAACTGCGTACACAGCAGTAGCAGAAACTGGAAAATGAGGCCCACTAGCAGCAGCAACGTCCATAAGTAAACTCATTTTTTGTAATCTCCTTATCGATTTTTGGCTATCGTACCAAACTTAAGAGACTCCTCTATCACCCTTGAGTTTGATCCCCAGATGAGGGGATAAGAGAGAGTCTGAATTCAGGTTCTCCCTCAGTCCCTCAGCTGCTCAGCTTTTCTTGCCAAGATGCCTACTCAGGACTTACGCAGTTAATTAGTGAATGCCTGATTCTGTCGTAGGGGCATGGCATTGCCATGCCCCTACAGCGTGTTGACGTGCCTAAGCCCTACTACTGTGAAGAACTATCCTTCCTGGCAGCTGGGGGTGCTGGTGGCGCAGCGGAGTTGTACTCCCTTCTGGGTGCGCGTGGTGCTGGTGGCTGAGAGCTTTGTACTGTTTGTCTGCTCCTCCGTCGGCGGCGAGAAGTCGAGGAAGTTGAGGAAGTCGAGGAAGTCGATTCTGATGACCGGCGGCGATAACTACTACGCCGCAGTGGTGCCGACTCCTGCGATTGTGTGTTTTGTGAACTACGACGACGGCGGCGATAGCTGCGCGTAGGCGTTTCTTGAGTTTGCTGGCTCTGAGATTGTGTGTTTTGTGAACTACGACGACGGCGGCGATAGGTGCGTGTGGGTACTTCTTGAGTCTGGACTTCTTGGCTGCGTCGCCGCCTGCGGCTGGGGCGAGTCTCGCCACTTTGTACACTGTTGGTTTGGTAGCTGTTACTGCGGCTCCGGCTACGCCGGGGAGTTTCGTTGCTGGAGTTGTCTTCGCTGTATGTACGGCGGGATCTTCTCCGTCGGGGGGTTTGAGTTTGCTCGTCGTTGTCGCTTTTGTCTGTAGTTATAGGCCCAGAATAGCTGCTTCGAGGCTTGATGGGCTTGACCTCGATTTGGGGTTTGCGCCCTTCTAATTGGGTAGGCCGAGGGGGAAACTTCTCGATGGGCATCCCTTCTACGACTTTCTCCATGAACTCGTGCCAGGTGTAGGCGGCTGTGCTGCTGGCACCCCAAGTAGGTTTGTTGTTGTCATTGCCCAGCCAAACACCAGCAACCATTTGGGGAATGTAACCAATAAACCACAGATCGCGGGCTTCGTCAGAGGTTCCGGTTTTGCCAGCGACGGGGCGATCGCCTAAAGAGGCAGCTTGACCTGTACCCTCGTTCACAACACCCCGCAGCAGCCAAGTCATGATCGCAGATGTGTCTTCTTGTAGAACGCGCTCTGATTTAGATTTGGCGTTGTAAATTACGTTGCCGCGTCGGTCAAGAACACGGCGAATGCCAAAGGCTTTTGTATGTGTTCCGTTGGTAGCAAAGGTGCCATAAGCGCTAGTTAGTTCCAACAGGTTGACTTCGGAGGCACCTAAAGCTGTGGAGTAGGTGGGTTTGAGTTCTGATTCAATTCCCATTTTGCGTGCCAGTTGGATCGTTGGTTCCCACCCGACATCTACTAAAACTTTCACAGCGACTACATTTATTGAGCTGATCAGGGCATCTCGCATGGAGATCCAGCCTTGGTGGGTTTCGCTGTAGTTTTTGGGGGTATAGCCGTCTACTTTGTAAGGTGAGTCTAGGTAGCCGCGATAGGGAGTAAATCCGGCTGCCATTGCTGTTGCATAAACAAATGCTTTAAATGTAGAACCAGGTTGGCGCTGTGCCTGGGTGACGCGATTAAATTGTTGTTTGAAAAAGTCTTTTCCCCCAACCATTGCCTTAATTTCTCCGGTACGCGGATCGATGGCAACTAGGGCAGCTTGTTCAAAGTTTTGACCTCTTCCCGTGTTTTCTATTGTTTTTGTGACAGCTTCTTCCGCTGCTTCCTGCCACTCTGCGTGCAGGGAGGTTTCCACAGTTAAACCGCCGACTTCCCGCACTTGTTTAGAAACGTATTTGGGCAGTTCCTGTTGGATGTATTCGGTGAAGTAGGGGGCGAATCTTTCGAGGCGTTTGGGAGGACTTGCTTTTGTAATTAATGGGGCAGCGATCGCTTTGTCGGCTTCTTCTGCTGTAATGAAGTCAGCCTCCTGCATCCGTTTTAATACCAAATTTCGCCGCTCTTTGATAACTTGCGGGTTCTTCAGCGGCGAGTATTCATTCGGTGCTGGTGGTATTGCGGCCAAGGTTGCCATTTCCGCCAACGTTAGCTCATACACTGGCTTGGTGAAGTAAACCCAAGCCGCATCTGCTACTCCATAAGCACCTTCTCCCAAATAAACCAAATTCAGATAACGTTCCAGAATTTGGTCTTTGGTGTTTCCGTTCTCAATTTTTTGTGCGGTACGAACTTCTTTGAGCTTGCGCCAGACGCTACGCTCTTGATCGAGGAAAACCATCCTCGCTAGTTGTTGGGTAATAGTGCTAGCGCCTTCGACGACATCTCTGGCTACCAGGTTAGAAACTATTGCTCTCCCTACGCCCTGATAATCTACCCCTTGGTGTTGGTAAAAGCGTCTGTCTTCTATGGCGATGAAGGCTTGTATCAGCTTTTTAGGAATTTTGTCAATTTTTAGGGCTTCGCGGGTAGTGGGGCCAATTTGCTGGAGTATTTTGCCGTTAGAGGCTTTAATGGTCAAAGTCTCTGGGCGCATTAAAGTTAATACATCGCCAGTATCGGGCAAGCTGCTTTCAAAAGACGACCAAGCAACACCCAGCGCGATCGCGCCTCCTCCCACGCCCAAGCCGATCCAAAATCGCTTTTTGTGATGAAGGGGATTTTCTCCCGTGAAAGGCTTTTTGATAACTTCCAACTGCTGGCCAGAGAAGCGCTTCATCCGCAAGAGACTTCGCTTGATTTCCCGCCGCCGCCGCAATGTCTGTTTATCTACCTTATCTGGGTTATCTGGTTGTTTATCAATCTTAGGAGTATCTACTGGTTCAGTTGACACTCCTGCATTGAACTTGCCTGATATATCCTTCAGCCTTGAGATGAACTTTGCCACGTCAACTCCTTAATCACACCACAAGCCCTGCTACTACTCGCCCTTGTTCTTGCTTATTGTAAGGCTTGGGATCTGAATTTGCCTCCTATATCCAAGAATCTAGTTTACAATTATGCACCCTGTGAACTGCACTTATTGAGCATAACCAGAATGCGATCGCATTTTGTGATGTAGGTAATTTTCCGGTTTCTTATAGAACCCATTTGACATCTTTTGCTGGGGTGCTTGGCTTTGAAGTAAGCCGTTACTTTGCGATCAATGATAGAGCCTGCTTAACAAGACTGTTTTTTGCAAGAACAGGGATAAAACCAGCTAGCTGCAAGGCTTTTAGTTTCAGGAATAGATCTCAAATGGGTTCTATATAGCTGCTGTGTAGTTATAGTTTCCTTTACATCCGGTTTGATCCCGCAACTTCATATATATCAACAGTTCCCCAGCCAAACAGAACATTTTGCTATCCTGAAGTCCAAGTATCAGGCAACTAATTATACAGAGTCATCTTCTTCTAGTCTGCTCTTCATACTACGAAAAGTTAACTCAGAAATAAAAATTACTGATATTGAGCTGAATTGACTTAAAAAGCATCAATTTTTACCAGCACTTAAAATCATTTTCTTGGAGCAACTTAGGGAAGAAAAACATATAAAATTATAAGGTGAATTTCTGCAACTCTAACTATCGATTTATTCTAATGAATTCATGGATTAAGTTAATTATAAAACTCGCGATATGTAGGGGCATGGCATTGCCATGCCCCTAGGCAGGTAATTGAAGGTAAAGAAATCCATATCTGAAGTAGTTTTAAAATAATAGCGGCTATATATCTCTTTTGTAGTCCCCATCCTAGAGGGTGTGGACACACAAATCAAGACAGCATTTGCAGTCTTAAAAGCTTGCGGAGTAAGGCTTAGTTTTTGTAGCCACACCCTTTAGCCGTAAGATGTTTTTACTCGCGCAGCTCGCCGCCACAAACCAGGCACTTCCCAAACGGTATCATAATTATAATCTCCTCTCGTGCCAATCAATTTAGCGAGAGGTACCTAGACGCTACAAATATAATTGTCAATTACAGAATCTAAATGGACTTTATTACAATTTTGGGCTTGTTCGCAGCTACATTAACTACCATTGCATTCTTGCCACAACTTTTTAAAATATGGCACTCAAAATCAGCAAAGGATGTGTCTTTGGAAATGCTAATTATTTTCTGTAGTGGCGTTTTTCTGTGGCTGGTGTACGGAATTTATCTTCAAGCTTTACCAATAATTATCGCCAACTTAGTAACCTTAATTTTTAATCTTATAATTCTATGGTTTAAAATTAAATATAGATGAAATGTTATTCTGACGCTTAATTTGCCTGTGATGACCGGAGTATTTGCTGCTGAACGTCTTTTATTTACACCTGCAACGCCTGACAACGATGCCATACCTACAATATTTGGCTTCCCAAATGAGTATAGCGTTGGCATCACTAGCCTGGGCTATCAGGTGGTGTGGGCGACTTTGGCAATGCGCTGCGATGTGCAGGTGAGTCGCCTGTTTACGGATACCCAGGAACAACTGCCGAGAAATCCAGAATTAGTCGGTTTTTCTGTTTCTTGGGAACTGGATTATGTAAATATCCTCAATTTACTGGAATCGTTAGAAATTCCCACTCGCGCTGCTGCCCGTTCTGATAATCATCCCCTAGTATTTGGTGGAGGCCCAGTATTAACTGCTAATCCTGAACCTTTTGCTGACTTTTTTGATGTGATATTGCTAGGAGACGGGGAAAATCTGCTGCCAAATTTCATTGAAGCTTACAAGGAAGTCCGACAAGCTGATAGACAAACTCAGTTGAAGCGGTTGGCGCAAGTTCCGGGAATTTATGTTCCCAGTTTGTATGTGGTGGAATATCACAATCCAGATGGTTTAATAAAGTCGATTCAGCCAGTAGATGAGGCAATTCCCAGCCGGGTAGAAAAGCAGACTTATCGAGGTAATACTTTGTCTGCTTCGACCGTAGTAACAGAAAAGGCGGCGTGGGAAAATATCTACATGGTGGAAGTGGTACGCAGTTGTCCGGAGATGTGCCGTTTCTGTCTGGCAAGTTACCTCACTTTACCTTTTCGCACGGCTAGTTTAGAAAGTTCGCTGATTCCGGCAATTGAGCGCGGGTTGGCAGTGACAAATCGGTTAGGATTGTTGGGGGCTTCTGTTACACAACACCCAGAATTTCAAACTCTGCTGGAATATTTGAGTCAGCCAAAGTATGACGATGTACGTTTAAGTATTGCATCGGTACGGACAAATACGGTGACGGTGCAGTTGGCGGAAACTTTGGCGAAAAGAGACACGCGATCGCTTACTATTGCTATAGAAAGTGGTTCAGAACGTTTGCGACAGATTATCAACAAAAAGCTGCATAACGATGAGATCGTGCAAGCGGCGATAAATGCCAAAACTGGTGGATTAACTGGACTGAAACTTTACGGGATGGCGGGAATTCCTGGGGAAGAACCAGAGGATTTGGACGCAACAGTGGCAATGATGCGATCGCTAAAACGAGCTGCTCCCGGTTTACGCTTAACATTGGGATGCAGTACCTTTGTACCCAAAGCGCACACGCCATTTCAGTGGTTTGGCGTAGATCGAGAAGCCGAAAAACGCCTCAAAAAGTTAGACAAGGAATTGCGACGCGAGAGTATTAATTTTCGACCGGAAAGTTATAACTGGTCGGTAATGCAAGCGCTAATATCCAGAGGAGACAGACGCTTATCTTATCTATTGGAACTGACGCGACACTACGGTGATTCTCTAGGCAGTTACCGCCGTGCTTTCAAAGAACTGCGAGGACAGGTGCCTGAACTAGATTACTACGTCCATGCCAACTGGTCGCTAGAGCAAGTTTTGCCTTGGAGTCACTTAGCTGGGCCACTACCAGTGGAAACCTTGCAAAAGCACCTAGCGACAGCACAGAGTTTGATGCCTGCTTAATCTAAGTTACAGCCCAATTGCCACCGCGATCGCACGGAGTAACCTAACCTAATCGAGTAAGTAAGAACCGCAATACCACTGATGCGATCGCGAGAAAACTTTCGAGAAACTGAGAAAATGTTTTACCCTCGAAAAGTAGGCGATCGCATGGCATCCATGAAACCCGAATTTAATGGTATTGTCTCAAAACTGGCTTTAGTAGGTGTAGGGGCATTTTTATGCTTAGCACCCTCTGTAGAGGCTATAACTACAAGCTTCGCCTCTACCCGTAGTGCATCAGTTGAACCCAGCTTTGCGATCGCGCAAGCGCGGGGTCGCACACAACGCATCCGGTTTGCACCTGGTAAAAGCTCAGCGCTTGTAGAGTATGGGGTAGTGCGAGGTACTAGAGATACCTATCTACTTAGTGCTAAGGCACGCCAGACAATGACACTCAGCATCACCTCCTTGGAGAAAAACGCTGTTTTTGATGTTGTAGCTCCCAATGGGCGGATTATCAGGCAAGAGGCAACTAGCTGGCGCGGTGTATTGCCTGCGACGGGAGATTATAAGATTGTGGTTGGCGGAACTAGAGGTAACGCCAGCTACAAAATGCAAGTAGCGATCAAGTGATAGCTCGATTTTAGGAGATTTCCCTGCCGGACTTTGTGCTGGTGGGGATTAAAGTAAATGCAGAATACATCCGAGTTTTACTGCGCCTATTGCGGCGAACCAAATGTTACTTTTATTGACCTTAGTGCGGGTGGACAACAGTCTTACATAGAAGATTGTCAAGTCTGCTGTCGCCCAAATATTTTGTATGTGCGAGTAGATGAAGACACGCTGGATATAGAAATTGATAGCGAATACGAAGGTTGAAAAGTTTTAATGTATGGCGTTCTCAAACTGGTAACGGTTGAGTATTTGCATTTAGATAAGTATCTATGTAAAAGTCTCTTTTCGAGACGTATAGGATACAGAGAAAGAGAAAGTATAGCAATCGTATTTGAATTGTAAGGTGCCAGCCCTTCAGATACCCGACTTCTCTAAGAAGTCGGGTATCTCGCCTTCACAAGTCATTTAGGACTGCTATAGAGAATTTATCTTGTTTCAAGCTAGAGGCTTCAAATGGCTAATAGGCGATGCCTTCTTTGTGACCCCAGGCAATTCCACCCTACTGTTTTCTGGTAACGATGGACGCAGGCAAATATAACTTAAAGGGCCAAAAAGCGGCACCAACGCTACAGCCCAAAAAATTCGGGAATCTTTCAAATCTCGACGTGCCATATCATCATCAAATAATGATGTCAAAGGAAAAGTTAGGCACATCAGGCAAAAATCTAAGCTGATCAAGTGAACAAAGGTACGGGTTTGGAACTGTTGAATATAATCTGCCCAATTTCCGGCAACTATAGCGTAGGAAAGTAAGCAAATCGTACTTAAAAATAGAAAAATTCCTGTTAAACGAGAATCTAAAATTTTCAGTAAATAATCCTTTTTACTATCAAAATCTTGATTTGATTTCCGCAATATTAAATAAGGAATGAGGCAAATTACTCCTATTCCATTTGACCCAATAAAATAAGGCCAAACACGAAAATTTTGCATCCTGCCATCAGCAAACATTAGACAGGCGTAAATCATGGGCCAAACACCCATTAGCCAAAATATGCTAGTTAGAATGGCGTTAACTTCTTCCAACTGAAATGTTAACAGCTTTTTAACCAGTGGCAGTGTGTCTGGTTGATCTAGAGGAGCCAACCAAACCGTATAGACAACAAATGTCACCCAGATTAGGAACAATACAACTTTTCTGCCCATAATTTTGACAGATGGTTTGACGCTGCGGTGTAGATTAACTTTAAAAGAGAGACGCAAGCGATCGCGTCTCTCTTAAGTCAAGTTTGTGAATGTCATTCACACCTTTGTAGTGTTGATGAAATTTTATGCTGCTTCAGCACTACTTTCTGGCAAAGGTGGACGAAGGCACAGATAGGCAAGTGGGCCAAGCAGTGGAACCAGGGACACTGCCCAAAAAATTTGGGGACTTTGGAAACTTCGACGCGCCATGTCATCGCCGAGAACAGTTGGAAATAGCAGGCAGAACAGGCAAAAAGCCAAACTCATACCATTGACAAAGCGATCGCTTAGGAACTGCTGAATAAAGTCTCCCCAATCACCTGCTAGCAAGCCGAATGCCAGTGAGATAAGCGTACTTAAATTGAGGATAATGCCCGTCCAGCGAGAATCAAAAACTTTCAGGAAGGCATCCTTTTGCCCAGAAAATTCTTGATTCGGTTCCCGCAAAGCTAAATAAGGGATTAGACTAATTACTCCTGTCCCCGCTGCCCCCAAAGCAAAGGGCCAAAAACTAATCTTTTGCATCCTGCCATCGATAAATAAAAGGCAACCGTAGATTAGTATCCAGATGCCGATGAGGGAAAATATGGAGAGGATAATTGGGTTAACTTCTGCCCACTGAAGAGTCAATATGTTTTTAATTAGCCTGAATGTGTCCGGCGTAATTGGAGGGGCCAGCAGCAAGACATAGGCGATAAAGCCACCCCATAACAACCATAATGCTATTTTTCTACCCACGAGCTTGACCGATAATTCCACGCTTGTTTGTTAACTAACTTTAAAGCAGAGACAAAATCGGTTACGTCTGTCTTTGGTCAAGTTAATCTACAATTTCCCTAACCGAAGAAACAGGATTTTTCAACAGGGCTTTTTATACCTACCTACTTACGTTTGAGACGGGCTGCTGCTGTTTTGATACCACCTCGGTAGTAGATTCTGGTAAGGGCGGACGCAGGCAAAGATACGCCAAAGGGCCAAAAAGTGGAATCAGTGCCACAGTCCAAAAAAGTGCAGGATTGTTGATTCCTCGCCGTGCCATATCATCTCCTAGCAGGGCGGGAAATATTAAGCACAATAGACAAAAATCCAGACTCATAACATGAATAAAACGGCTTGTCTGGAACTGTTGAACATAATCTGCCCAATCTGCTCCTAGTAAGCCGTAGCTAACCAAAATAACGCTGCCAATTGTTAGGATAAGGCCCAGCCAGCGAGAATCAAGTATTTTCAAAAATAGATTTTTTTGCCCTGAAAATTGTGTATTCGGTTCGCGCAGTGCCAAATAAGGTAATAAGGCAAAGGCTCCTACTCCAAAGGAGAATGTTGCAAAAGGCCAAGCTGGTATTTTTTGCCCTCTGCCGTCTATAAATAACAGGCAACCGTAAATCAGAGGCCAGACACCCATGATATTAAATAGGGCAATAATCAAAGGGTTGATGCCTGTCCATTGACCTGTTGACAGATTTTTAATCAGTTCAAATGTGTCTGGTTGATTGGGAGGGGCTAATAGAAAGGCGTAGCTAACTAATCCTACCCATAGCAACCAAAAGCCTATTTTTCTAATCATGTTATTTTAAAAAAATGAACCGCAAAGAGACGAAGTACGCTAAGGAAAGAGAGGAAGAGAGTAAATTGGGAATGACCAATCTCTCTCAATCCAAAATTCAAAATCGATTAAGCGGTTTGAGTAAGGGCATCGGAAAGATAATCGGCGGCGGCTTCAACGAGCGCGATCGCATTTTCGTATACCATCCGAGTTGGGCCCAAAACTCCCACACTTCCTACCGGAATAGAACCTTGTCGGTAGGTTGCAGAAATTAGCGTACAAGTACGCATCGGTTCTAAGGGATTTTCGGAACCAATTCTCACTGTCACTCGCGAACCTTGTGGCAGGGTTGTCACTCCTTGAATCTCTGGTGTAGGTAATTCAAAGATTAAAGGCCCAAGCTTGTCTTGTTCCTCTTCCAATAGGTGCATTAACATTTGGATTTGCTGCAACTCAGAAAATTCTGGCTGACGTAACACCTCTGCAACACCGCGAATCATAATTTGGGTTGAAGCGGGTTTTGTGGTGCGACGGATTAAGTCAGAGACTAAACTTCGCAAGGTATCCGCATATCTTTGGAATTCCCGACCTAACTCACTCCAGTCTAAGGCAACTAATTCAACAAGCGATCGCCCTCGCAACTGGCTATTCAAAAAGTTCGATAAAATCTGCAACTCCCGCTCTACAATTTCTGTATCGGGTTCGGTATCTTCTGAAGTGAGCGGCGGTAACTCCATCAAAACGCTAGTCGTCTCATAAGCATCTGTCACCACGATTAGCATCACCCGTCCTGGTTCAACCTGTACCAGCTGCAAATGTCGTAAGTGAGTAGTACGGTTTTGAGGCATCGTGATCAGGGTAATATAACCACTGAGCGTAGTGAGAATTTGCGCTGCTCCTCGTAGCAAAGCCTCGAAGCTCCCATCCTCTAAGTTCAGATTTTTTGTAAATAATTCCTCTACCTGTCTCCCCAATACCTCAGAAGGCTTTATTAGTTGGTCAACATAAATTCTATAGCCAGAGTCAGAGGGCACCCGTCCAGCGGAAGTATGGGGTTGATAGAGTAATCCAGCTTTTTCTAAAGCACCCATCGCATTGCGAATAGTTGCTGGGCTGACGCTGAGATTATATTCTTCTACCAGTGCTTTTGAGCCTACAGGCTCTGCTGTCGCTATATAATGACGAACTGTTGCCCAGAGAATACGTTGTTGCCGATCGGTCAATTTTACTTGTTTAGACATTTAAACAAAAGCCGAATCTAATAGGTTTTAAACACAATGAAAATTCGGGGACTTACGATTATTGATCTATCGTAAGCCCGGCGTTCTTGACAAGCGAGCAGCCGTTTAATTACAGGTTAAATCACAATAGCAGATGCTGTCTTCTGCCTGCCGATCAGTAAAATTGTGGTAGTAGCAGCAAACAGGGGAAAAACTAAGATAAGACTTACTCTGGCACATTTCTCCAGAATATATACACAAGATTCTAGTTGTTGGGGTGTAGGGGCAATTTATTCTCGTTCTCCGGGCTATCCCTGCGAAGCGATCGCTTCCCCATTTTGGCGATTATTAGCCTTTGGGGGAGACGACCGCCTCTAAAAGAAGGAATTAATACCGGGGAATTGTGGAATCTACCAGAAGCGAGTAAGCATCGATACCACCTGCAATATTTTTAACATTGGTAAAGCCTTGACTTTGTAACCACTGACACATCTGAGCCGAACGAATACCGTGATGGCACATTACCAGCGTCTCCGCGTGGGGATCAAAGCGGCTGGGGATTTCATCAGACCATTCGGTAAAGTCCGACAGAGGGAGGATTTCAAACCCCTCAATGCTGGCGATCGCTACTTCAGAAGGCTCTCGCACATCCACCAGTTGTAAACCCTCACGGGCATCACACAGACGCTTTTTGAGTTCTTCTACACTAATCTGGGAAATCTGTTGGGGATAAGATTGAGCTGACATGATGTTGCGTTTCGAGATTAACTAAGATTTTAATAGTTCGGGTGGACGGCAGGCAGCCATAATATTCTCTGACATCTGGATTAGTGTTCTAAGCTTAATCGCTCTCGCGCAAGGTCTGAATTTCGCCATGAAGCAACGCTCATTTTTTTACGCTTTAGCAGCTGGCGTTTTAGTGCTGCTGTTGATTGGTGCTGGTGGCTTTTACTGGTTAAGATCGCCAAGTCCCCTCGCTTTGATGTCGGGCGGACAGATGACGCCATCTGCCGCGATGTTTGTGCCGAAACAGGCACCAGTCATGGTGTCATTGCTGGTGAATCCAGATCGCTTGGAGGAGGGGTTTCGGCAGGCTGTGGATCGTTCGGGGAACCGTGGGCGATCGCGTGTCGAACTAGACCAAGTTAAACAAAGTTTACTGGCTAATACCGATCTCGACTACCAGAAAGATATCCAGCCTTGGCTGGGAGATGAAATTACTTTTTCCGTCACTAGCTTAGATTTTGACCGTACAAGCCAAAATGGGGAACAGCGGGGACTGCTGCTGATTGCAACTAGCAAAAACCCGCAACGCAGCAACGAGTTTGTAGATTTGTTCTGGCAGAAGCAATCTAGCGAAGGCGCTTCTTTGGAGTTTGAACAATACAAAGGTGTAAAGCTGATTTACACGCAAGGAAAAGAAAAATCTGTTGCTAGTGCAGTCGTAGGCGATCGCTTTGTGCTTTTTGCTAATAATCCCAAAGTGCTGCGCGCAGCTATTAACAATGTTCAAGCCCCCGATCTGAGTTTGAGTGAAGATCCTGCCTATCAGAAGGCTTTGGAGAACATTACTGGCTCGAAGATTGGGCTAACTTATGTCAATCTCCCCAGATTGGCTAAGTTGCTAGGTAACAAATCAGAGTCATCGATTACCCAGAAGTATGAAACTCTAGCGATCGCGCTCGAAATTAACCGCCAAGGATTGCTGGCGCAAACCGCTCTGCAAGGAACTGCCGGGTCAGACACAACTATGGCTCCTACAGTATCTCAAGCAGTCGGAGCATTGCAGTATCTTCCAGAACAAATAGCGATCGCTGCTGCTGGCACCCATCTTGATCAATGGCGAGAACTATCATCTACACAGAAGAGCGACGATACCCTCTCCCAATTGATCAATCAACCCTTAGCTGATCTACAAACTCGTTGGGGCATAGATGTGAAGCAAGATATCTTCAGCTGGGTACAAGGTGAGTATGCGTTGGGAATACTGCCTCGGAGCGATCGCAATCCAGATTGGATTTTTGTTGCCGAATCAGCAGAAAACACAGCTGAGGCGGGAATTAACCATTTAGACGACGTTGCCAAGCAGCAGGGACTAAGCGTTAGCTCTTTTACCCTAGAAAATCATCCCATCTTTGCCTGGACAAAACTAACAACCGTTCCCCCAAGCAAAGAAAGTAAAGAGCAAAATTCTGTAAGATTAGAGGCAAAAGTTCAAGGTGTCCGCGCCAGCATAGGCAAATATGAGATTTTCACCACTTCCATTGAGGCGATGGATCAAGCCCTCAAAGCTCCGGAAAATTCTCTGCTAAAAAGTGATAATTTCCAGACAAATATCGCTTCTTTACCTCAACCTAATAATGGCTACTTGTATCTAGACTGGGCATCAAGTCAGCCGATTTTAGAGCGTCAGTTGCCAATTGTCAGGGTGGTGGAGCTGTTTGCTAAACCTTTGTTTAACCAGCTTAATTCCCTCACCTTTAGTAGCTACGGTACTGACGCTGGCGTTCAACGCAGCAAGGTATTCTTCCGCTTAGGCGCTGATACTAAAGGCTAGTTTGGTAGGGTGGGGCGAGACACCTAGTACCATTTTGGATGCAAGGATGCAAGGATTTTGAAAGCCTTGCCTATAGGCAATTTCAATAATTCAACTGTTGCATCGATAAGCCCAAAGGGTATGGCTCATAAGACAGGATGATTTATTCCTGGGAAAACCTAATAGATGTTGAATTAGTTGGGATATGGCATTGTCATATCCCTACTAATTTATGGGCAAAGCTCTACTCTCGGTCAACCTAATTTTTTTAATCTGTATAAAAATGTACGAAACTTGACACCACTTTAGTTCATAGTTTTTCAGTACCAGCCAATCAACTATTAGCTAAAGATCCGAGCCGCATATTTAAAGGCGAGCCAGAACTTCTAGCAGAATTTAACACGACTATACAAAAAGTATATTCACGAAAGTTTTTCATTCCATCACCAGAAAAACAGCCTAAAGAAGTATGACAAAAAAACCTTATAATGGTATATATCGTCAGACCTTATTTATTTTAGGAAAATTGTCGGTACCTGTCTTGACTACTTATTTACACTTAGACGAAATCAATACAGTGCAGGAAATTAATGCGGCGGTTGTCAATGTTAGCGGTCGTCAACGTATGCTATCCCAACGGACTGCACTGTTCGCCTTAAGGCTGGTATGTACAAAAGATAAGCAAGCGCAGGAAGAATTGCGCTCAGGGTTGCTAGCCGATCTAGACTTGATGGAAAGGTCACACAAAGGTTTAATCGAAGGCGATCGCGATCTGAAATTACCCGGTCATCCTTCGCCAACAGTCCAATCTATGTACTTTGCGGCACCTTTAAATTTAGATCGGCAGGTACGGCAATATATCGACCAAGCTAGAGCGATCGCTCGAAGCAGCAGTGAGGAACTAATACCAGATAATCCCCATTTATGCTACATTCTCACCGAGTCTTCAAAAAACCTAGTTGAAGCATTGGATTCCGTAGTGAACCAGTATCAAAAAGAAAGTGATACTGAACAACTGGCAATTCACATTTATCAAGCTCAATTATATGAAAAAAGTTGTGCCGCTACTGCCCAAGCAGTTAGCCAGGGAAAGAAATTAGAGCAAGCTTTGCAAGAACTGCAACAAGCTCAATCCCAGCTAGTTGAAAAAGAAAAAATGTCTAATTTGGGATGCCTGGTAGCGGGTGTAGCTCACGAAATTAATAATCCTGTCAGTTTTATTTACGGCAACCTGAATTACGCAACTGACTACATCCAAAATTTGCTCGATCTGCTCAAGGTTTATGAGGAAGAATATCCTAAACCCAGTGTCGTGCTGCAAGAGAAAATTGACGAAATAGACCTGGAATTTTTGAAAGAAGACTTGCCAAAAGTCATGTACTCAATGGAAGTCGGAGCAAAGCGCATTCATCAGATTGTACGTAGCTTGCGAAATTTTTCTCGTAGTGATGAAGAACTTATTCAGGTCGTAGATATTCACGAAGGGATTGATAATACTCTGTTAATTTTGCAAAACAGGCTGAAAGCGCATGGTGACAACGAAGGGATTGAAATTGTTAAAGAGTACAGTAATTTGCCTTTAATTGAATGTTATTCGGGGCAAATAAATCAGGTACTCATGAATTTAATTGGTAACGCTATTGATGAATTAGAAAATCTCAGTAGCGACGTTTGCAGCTATCCTAAAAAGATAAAAATTTCTACAGAATTTTGCCATAGCGGTACTATCATTCTCAGGATTGCTGATAACGGACAGGGAATGACTGAAGACGTAAAAGCAAGATTATTTGAACCTTTTTTTACTACAAAACCAGTTGGTAAAGGCACTGGACTAGGTTTATCAATCAGTTATCAGATAGTGGTAGAAAAACACCAAGGGTCAATTGAGTGTATCTCGCAACCCGGAGAAGGAACTGAGTTTATTATTGAAATTCCAGTAGTCCAACGCCAACAAGAAGAAATTACTAACGAGTTGGAATCAGTAGCATAAAGTTAGTAACCTTGTAGATTAGGTTGAGCTTTAGCTTAACCCAATCTATACTGCTAATGGCTTTGTAGTTAATGCTATGTCTAACTTGCCGCCGCTTAACACCGAAACGATTTGGGCTATTCTGAACGAGGAAATAGATGATTCCACAGTGAATCATCTGGTTTGGCATTGTTTGGGTTATCGCTACGATGTTGCCCAAAATTGGGATAATAGCGGCGTTGCACCAGAATGGCGGGATGAATATCCGCAGCCGCCTAATTTTATTGAAAGTCGCCCAGCAACAGTAAAACTGACTCGTTCCATTCCTCCAGAAAACAAGCAGCTTTTAAAAGAAAAGCTGGGTTTTAAAGGTTATAAAGTAGGTGAATTTGGCCCAAGACAGACTCGTAGAGCGACTGCTGCTAACTGGTTGTTGAGCTATATGCAAAGCAAACTGTAGGATAGGCATCGGGTAAGTGGCTCTCGTGACGACGCTACGGGTATATGAAAAAATCGCTCTGTTGAGCATTCTATTTAACAGAATAAAGATGTCCTTTCGCCACCAAACAGGTGTGATATGGTACTTAGTGGTCAATCCGACACTCCGACAATCCCGCCATGCGACCTTTGGAGCGAGGAGCCGCAATTGGAGAGCGATCGCCATCTTAAACAGCTAATTTTACTCTTAATTTGCTTAGAGCGGTTGTGGCAAAACCGAAATGATTTTCATGTCGGTGCCAACCAGAGTATTTATTTCAGCCTGCGTCAAATTAGATCGCAAGACTTTCGAGGGACAGACTTTTATGTGGTTCTCAACACTGAACGCAGAGAGCGGAAAAGTTGGGCGGTGTGGGAAGAAGATGGCAAGTATCCCAATTTTATTCTAGAGATTCTTTCGGACACGACCGCTAAGAACGACCGAGGCTTGAAAAAGCAACTGTATCAAGATGTTTTTCGCACGCCTGAGTATTTTTGGTTTGACCCCTACAGTTTAGAGTTTGCCGGGTTCAAACTCAATTACGGTACTTATGAAGAGATTCCCCTTCAGGAGCAGGGATGGCGCTGGAGTGAGGAGTTACAGTTGTTTTTGGGCATTGTGGGAGAACAGTTAAGGTTCTTTACGCCAGAACGGGAACTGGTTCCCACTCCGCAAGAAGCCGAAACACAACAAAGGCAACGCGCAGAACAGGCACAAGCACACGCAGAGCGTCTGCTTCGTCAGCTGCGAGAATTAGGTGTGGAGCCAGAAGATTTGTAATAAATTGGAAAGTGCGATCGCTCTCATGCCTACTGACCCTTATGCTTGGATAGAACCATCTCTCGCCACGATTCATCAGGCTAACTGGTATCGTTCAGTTCAGACTATCCAAAGTCGTCCTGGTGCAACGGTGGTGTTGGAGGGACGAGAAGTTATCAATTTTGCTAGTAATGATTATCTGGGTTTGGCGGGAGATGAGCGTTTAATTGAAGCTGCTGTTGGCGCTGCAAAGGAATTTGGTACGGGTGCGACAGGTTCTAGATTAATTACTGGTCATCGTCAATTGCATCGAGAACTCGAAAGCGCGATCGCATCCCTCAAACAAACTGAAGACGCTTTAGTATTTAGTTCTGGTTATCTGGCTTCTTTAGGCGCGATCGCTGCTTTAGTTGGCGGTCGCGATTTAATTCTATCTGACCAGTACAATCATTCTAGTCTCAAAAATGGGGCGATCGTTAGCGGTGCCACTGTCATCGACTATCCGCACTGCGATGTTGCGGATTTAAAAAACAAGCTAGGTCAACACCGACAACAATATCGTCGCTGCTTGATTATTACTGATAGCGTTTTTAGTATGGATGGGGATTTATGTCAAATCCCATATTTGTTGGATTTAGCGGAAGAATTTAGCTGTATGCTGCTGGTAGATGAAGCTCACGCCACGGGAGTTTTAGGAAAAACGGGTGCTGGGTGTGTGGAACATTTTGGCTGTAGCGATCGCACTTTAATTCAAATCGGCACCCTGAGCAAAGCTTTAGGGAGTTTGGGCGGATATGTAGCTGGAAACGCTACTTTGATTGACTTTTTGCGGAATCGCGCCCCTAGTTGGATTTATACTACTGGTCTTTCGCCAGCGGATACAGCTGCGGCTTTGGCAGCAGTTAAAATTGTTCAACAAGAGCCGCTCCGCCGCGCCCGATTGTGGCGTAATGTTGGTATTCTTAAAAATCTGCTGCGATTACCAAACCTGAAATTATTACCTTCAGAGTCTTCCATCCTCTGCTTGCAATTGAACAACGCCGCCGAAGCTTTGAAAATGGGACAAAAACTAAAAGATGCCGGAATTTTTGCTCCTGCTATTCGCCCTCCTACTGTTCCTACGAGTCGGATTCGGATGACGGTTATGGCAAATCACGAACCTGTCCACTTTCAGCGGTTGCTGGAAGCTTTGATGGAAGGATAAACCGCAAAGGCGCAAAGAACGCTAAGGAACAAGAGGAAGAAATTAAAACCTCTGCGTACCTTTGCGATATCCTTTGCGTACCTTTACGTTTAAAACAACTTCTTTCAGGTTGTCGATAAGTGTGATTAACCCGTTATTGACCTTTTGGTTGAGCGGGAGCAACGGTTGCTTTGTTAGTTACGCTCTTGACACCTTTAATTTCTTTTGCCAAAGGTTCAATTTTAGCGAATTGTTCTTGGGTAGGAACAGTTCCGGAGATAGTGACAATGCCCTCTTCAGCAGCAACTGTCAGAAGACTAGCTGGTAAGTTAGCTTCCAATTTACTGCGAACCTCGCCTTGCAAATCCCCATCAGTTCTTTGTGCGTCGCCTCCGGTGACATTGTTCCGCTGCTCCGCCGCCCGAATGTCAGAATTGAGCTGATCTCTGCGAACTTCGCTAGTTGCGTCTTGTTGGCCCTCTTTAGCTGCATCGGCTGCGGGGGTTTGGCTCGTTGTTGCGGTAGTTTCAGGAGCATCAGCATTAGTGCTTGCAGTATCGTTACAAGCAGCAGCACTAAAAATTAAAACGCCGCTGAGTAGAAGTGTGGTAAGTTTTTTCATGGTTTTTCCGATTTGAAAAGTGTAATGGTTTAAATTCGATTGCTATCGATTCAGCAGAAATTATCTGACATAGGGTCAGATTTACTAAGCACCGAAAGAATGGTGAGCTTAGAAAACTTATGTCCGGTTGTCGATGATGGTGACGCGATCGCTTCCCTGGCTAGAGTGATCTTGAGGTTCCGCAACCATCTCCGGAGACTTCGGAGAAGAGATGCCCGAAGTTTTATTTTCTGGTAGGTTATAGACACCCCATTCATGAATGCCTTTAGCTTTCAGAATAGATTCTGCACGCTGGATCTCTTCTTCGGTGCCGTTTACCAAAACCAGATAATCGCCGCTAGATAATTGATCGTGATAAACTTTGGCTTCCTGTTCCGGAATTCCTAGCCCAATTAGTGCGCCTGTCAGCCCACCTGCGGCTGCACCAATGCCACCACCAGCGATGGTTGTAGCTATAGCAGTGGCTTCTGCTCCGGCAAACAGGATAGGCCCGACACCAGGAATTGCTAAGGCACCTAGCCCAATCAGCAACCCAGTTAAACCGCCTAAAGCACCGCCTGCAATCGCTCCGGTTGTTGCACCTTCATCAGCATTGCTATCCTTAATGCGATCGCTTACCTCAACCCCAGCTATCTCATCGTGCCGATCTGCATCTTTGGCAACGACAGAAACTTTGTCCATCAAAAAACCAGAATTTTTCAACTCATGTAGCGCATCTTCCACATCGCGACGCCTGGAGAATATACCCACCGCACGCTTATGGGGAATTGCATCCATATCAATGACATTAGGATCGCCTGCGTAAGGCACAGTATATCCTGCACTCAGGGGATTCAGTGCTAAGGGATCTAATCCTAATCCTACTGTATAAGCTGGATTGCTCGCACCCAGTGGAGCGAAGCTGGTTGAGTATGCCACCGGATAGCTAGGAACCATGCCGCTAACATCATAGATACCCCAATGTTGAATTCCCTGGTTCCCTAGAATTGATTCAGCTTTGGTAATTTCCGCTTGTGTACCCTCTACTATTACTAAGTAATCGCCTTGGGATAAGCGGTGGTTATAAACTTGAGCTTGTTCTTCCGGAATACCTAAACCCATCAGTGCGCCGACAATGCCACCTGTTGCGGCACCAACTGCACCACCAATGAGAGCGTCACCCAGTATAGAGGCTAAAGCGCCTCCTGCTACCACTGGACCAATTCCTGGAATCGTTAATGCGCTTAAGGCTCCGAGTAAGCCAACAAAACCGCCTACTGCACCGCCTGCTAAAGCACCCGCCGTTGCCCCACTGCCAGTTTGATTGCCAGCATTGTCGCGTACATCAACCCCGGCTATTTCATCGCGCCCGTTTCTATCCCGTGCCACGATGGAAATCTGACTCATGGAAAAACCGGAAGTTTTCAGCTCGTTAAGCGCATATTCCGCACTTTGAGGACTGGAAAACACGCCTACAGCCCGCTTACGTTGGTCGTCGGTCATTTTTTCCTCCCCAAATGAACAAAGAAACAGTTAGAACCAATACCAAATCAGCTTTATTCATCTTTTCTTTCTTATTTATCGCCTTTTTTTCTAGGTTTTCCATCAGTCCCCAGATGTAAGCTTTTATCTATCAATCGAGAGGAAAGAGATATCTTTATGGCAGAGCGCGGCGATCGCCCTTTATTTAGTACGGTTATACGACCACCGAGAGATGCCAAGTATAGGTAGGCTCATATCAGAGAGTAGTTAAACGCACTGCCAGTGATAGCCGTTAAGGGGGTGCTTTGTGCAGAAGTGGTTATTGCCAACCATCGGTGAAGTATTAGCCCAATATGAACCATCAGGGGCAGATAGTCTGATGCCTTTTACCCAAGAGACAGCAGAAAAATTGGATGGTCAACAGCGCTCCAGCAGCCGGAAAGCACTCAAGCAGATGCGTGCTAAAAGGGAATGGTGCGGTGCGATCGCAGCCTTGGAGGAGTTGTTGCATCTCTCAACTGCCACATCTACAGGTTCCGATGAGCCGTTGGGATTGGTTTTAGCTGGCCCTGTGCCAGTCTTGAGCCATCCAGATGTAATGAATCGTTTCCAGACAGGAATTTTTACAGTTGAATCACTTAATCCTATGGCTTTAATGCCATTTCAACTGCCTCCTGCAACTGGACAAGCCGCAGAAAAAGACTCTTTATGCCTTCCTAAGCTGCCATTAATTCCAGCCGATCCGTTGGCATCTGAACAGTTTTGTGTAGTTTTAACTTCTCAATTTAGTTTGGTGATGGTAGTCGGAGAAGACGTAAACTACCAAAAAGCCTTTATGTATTCCTTTGACCCGGAAGTAGTAGAGAAAGCATGGTATAGTTTGCGATCGCGTTTATTATTAAGCAACCTCGATCGCGTCGGTCAGCTAGAAGCCTTAGTCAAGCGCTTTCCACCCACAGCGCCCGATTATCGCACCGTCACGCAGTTTAGCCGCTTGCTGCTGAAAAATTTGCCAGACGAGGCAAAAGGTGACGCTGCTGAACCAGTAGAGGCAAAAGCTAAAAATCCAGATAATTCTGAATATTCAATCTTGAATAATCAATTAATTGAAAATTCTTGCGATATAGAATTACTACAAGCCTTTGCCCACGAAGTTCGGACACCTCTAACTACCATTCGCACTCTGACACGACTTTTATTGAAGCGCCGCGATTTACCACAAGAAATCATCAAGCGTCTAGAAAAAATTGATCGCGAGTGTACCGAGCAAATTGACCGCATGGAGCTATTTTTCCGGGCTGCGGAAGTAGAAACAGCACCAGTCAAGCGCCGCGAAGTTCACCTAAGCGCTATGTCTGTCGCCCAAGTGTTCCAAAACAGCATTCCCCGCTGGCAAGAACAAGCAAGTCGGCGCAATTTAACCCTAGATGTCGTTTTACCCCAAAAGCTGCCGAGTGTAGTTAGCAATCCAGCCATGTTAGACCAGGTACTAACGGGTTTGATTGAGAACTTCACCCGTCGCATTCCGGAGGGCGGTCACATTCAAGTAGAAGTGACACCCGCAGGCGACCAGTTAAAATTACAGCTTCAATCACAATCTCAAAGATATCCCGACGAAAACGGCGACTCGCCAGCGGCGAATATCAACCAGCCAACTTTAAAGTCTATTGGCCAAATGTTAATGTTCCAGCCAGAAACTGGATGTCTCAGCCTAAATCTCAACGTAACGAAAAATCTTTTTCAAGCGTTGGGAGGGAAACTAATTGTCCGGCAAAGACCCCAACAAGGTGAAGTGCTAACAATTTTCCTACCTTTAGAAGTTGGCAACACTAAAAAGTTAGGAGTTAAAAGCTAACATCCCGAAAGGCTGAACGCTTTCGAGCCATTGCCCGAAAGCTTCATAACGCTAGAGTTAGTGCGATAAAAGGATGGAGAATAGGGGCGATCGCTACACTCAAAATTAGAGTGTAATATTATTTTGATGGCATTGAACTACTTTTATCCAAGCATCTGCCAATGTCCGCGTCTCGCTCAGACCAAGATTCGCCCTGGAAAGACATTTTACGCCAGTATTTCCCAGAAGCGATCGCGTTTTTCTTTCCAGAAACATCCGCGCAGATTGATTGGAGCCAACCACACGAGTTTCTAGATAAAGAATTCCAGCAGATTGCACCGAATGCAGAAATCGGCAAACGTTACGCCGACCAATTGGTGAAAGTTTGGCTCAAACAGGGTCAACAATTGTGGCTACTTGTACATATCGAGATCCAAGCAAAACCAGAAACTAATTTTGCCGAACGAATGTTGGTCTATCACCTGCGGATTTTCGATAGGTTTCACAGCCATGCTACGAGTTTAGCGATTTTGTGCGATCGCAATGCCAACTGGCGACCGAATCAGTATCGTTTCAGCAGCCCCGATACAGAACTGACATTTCGGTTTGGGATGATAAAGTTGCTAGATTACCTCTCGCGCAATGCCGAACTAGAACAAAGCCGCAATCCCTTTGCTGTTGTCGTGATGGCACACATTCAAGCCCAGGAAACGCAACGCGACTCGCAAAGCCGTAAGGATAGGAAATTAAGCCTGATTCGGCGGCTGTATGAGGAAGGCTACGAGCGGCGGGAGATTGTCAACCTGTTTCGCTTTGTTGATTGGGTTATGATTTTGCCCAAGGGGTTAGAAAGCGAATTTTGGCAAGAATTGAAGGTTTACGAGGAGGAAAGACGGATGCCCTACATTACCAGTGTTGAGCGAATCGGGTTTGAACGGGGGATTGAACAGGGGCTTGAACAGGGGCTTGAACAGGGGCTTGAACAGGGCGCTCAACGGGAAGCCCGTTCGCTCATCCTGCGCCAACTCACCCGCAAAGTTGGAGAATTACCTCAACAAGTGCGATCGCAGATTGATACGTTGTCGATTACACAACTGGAGATGCTGGGAGAAGCTCTGCTGGATTTCTCCAGCCTATCTGATTTGGAAGTATGGTTGGCACAGCAGGAGCAGTAGGCGATAGATTGGGCAAGACAACTCGAAGTTGCTGGGAGTCAAGCGGCTAGGGGCAATTAAGATTGCAATTCACAGCAATGGGGCTAGAGCCATTCTCGTTCTTAGGGATATGAGCCGAGTTACATTCACGGCATTGTATCAATTATGTAACCCCTTTTTAATTTGCTATAGGTAACAGCACTTTGAAAATGGAACCTTGACCTAATCTGCTAGTTACTGAAATAGAACCGCCGCAACGCAAAAGTAATTGCTGCACAATTGTTAAACCTAATCCAGCACCGACAACTTCTTCACCCGTAGCTGGGCGGCCGCGATAAAAACGGTCAAAAATTTTAGGTAATTCATTCGGAGCAATGCCAATTCCGGTGTCTCGAAATTCTAGCTGCACGTATTCTCCTTGTTGCTTGGATCGTACCCAAACCTGACCGCCAGTGGGAGTAAATTTGATGCTGTTGTGTAGGAGATTAATTACTATCTGCCGCAACCATGATTCTAAACAAGAGACAATTGGAAGGTTAGTGCTGATGGTATAACCTAACTGAATGCCTTTTTCTTGGGCAAGAGGCTGATAGGTGCTGACAACACCTGGGACAATTTCTGCTAAATGCACAGGTGGCGGATTGATTGGTATGGTGGTGCTGTCTAGCTGTACCAGTTCCATTAAACCGCTCATTAGGGAAGTCTGGCGATCGCATTCTGTATGCAACAGCCGCATATAGCGTTGGCGTTGCGCTGGTTTGA
The DNA here is from genome assembly GCF_014695815.1 of Trichocoleus sp. FACHB-6. Taxonomy (NCBI): domain Bacteria; kingdom Bacillati; phylum Cyanobacteriota; class Cyanophyceae; order Leptolyngbyales; family Trichocoleusaceae; genus Trichocoleus; species Trichocoleus sp. FACHB-6. The sequence goes on along the minus strand of NZ_JACJOY010000130.1, from coordinate 90,098 downwards.
GATTCGGCGATTCTAGCAGCTTCAGGGCGGTTTTCATGTTGGTTAGCGGTGTCCGCAGTTCCAGCAGCGAATTACTCAGCAACTCGTTTTTAAACAGCAAGTCGTCAAGCAGGGATTCATTTTGCCGCTGTAGGGCTGCTGTTTTTGCTGTTTCCGCGTCACTGGCGCTATTCAAGTGACGGCTTTGCTGTTGCTTTCCTTGGGTTTCTAACAGGTGGATGAGTATAGATGCGATCGCTTTTGTCTGGACAAAATCATTATCTTGTGGTATATTAAGGGCGTTTTTGTCTAAACAAGATAAATTTTCTGGGTTGGAAGCGATCGCGTTTCCTATCCCCTGCAAAAGCTGCTGAATCACAGGGAAGTCAAAACTGCAAATAGCTTGCAGCCCCATTTTGTTTTCTGTAGGGACTTGACTAATATTAAATGCCAGCAGCTCCTCGGAGTCCCCAAAGGATAACCTTTGCTGAATATCGAGAAGCTTCATCGATTTTCCAGGCGCTAAATCTTTGTCTGTAGAGATTGTCTGGATTTCCTGCTTGCTACGGTGGGGACGATGAGCCAAAATCAAGCCAACAAACTTCTCAGATAAGACTAAAACAAAATACTCCCTTAAAATCGGGCTATCCGATGCCAGATAAATTGGAATAATCCGCGAGTCGCCCGAATTTTGGGGATTTGATTGAGGACTGGGAAGTGGCTTGTCCCCAGTCCCCAAACCCTTGCATAGATAAATCGTGTGCGGGACACTCATCCGATGATGATATGAATCTATCTCCTCCTGCCACACTTGACCAGGCGGCAGCTTCACCCAGATAGTAGCTGGTAGCTGTTGCTCAATCAATGTATCCAAGAGCGCCCGTGACAAAGACGTGAGAGTAGCAGCTGTGAGGGAAAGAGGCTGAACAGCTTGCTTTAAAGCTAGCTGGTAGAGAGATCCATCTGGAGCGGGTTGCAGATTCATCCTTTATCCTTTAACTTCATCCTTGCTTCTAAGGCATCTCGTGCTTGTTCCCGGTCGTCAAAGTGGATTTTTTCCGTTCCTAAAATTTGGTAATCTTCGTGACCTTTGCCAGCGATGAGGATACCATCACCAGACTCGGCATTTAAAATAGCGGTGCGAATAGCAACAGCGCGATCGCTAATTACCAGAGGTTGAACCGTTGACGGTATCCCTTCTAAAATATCTTGCAAAATCCGTTCTGGATCTTCCGTGCGCGGATTATCTGATGTAACTACTGCTAATTCTGCTAGTTGCGCCCCAATTTCACCCATTTTCGGGCGCTTCGTGCGATCGCGATCGCCCCCACAACCAAACACGCAAATCATCTTTCCGGGAATAAACGGACGGGAGGCTTTCAGCAAATTCTCCAAACTATCCGGCGTGTGAGCATAATCGACAATTACACTAATATCCTGAACAGGACTAATTTGCACTCGCTCCATCCGTCCCGGAACCCCTGAAAATAAAGGTAGCGAGTCAGCGATAACCTGCAAATCTATGCCCAAATGCAAAACTGCTCCCACAGCGGCGAGTAAATTTTCTAAATTGTACTGACCCACCAGCGGGGAACGGAAGGAAATATCACCTTTTGGCGTATGCAACATTCCGCTGATACCAGTTGGACTGTAATCTAAATCTGACATCCACAGATCGGCTGTTGTATCGGGGACGCTATAGCGCCACACTTGCTCAGAGTTTAACCCTTCAATCAAACGTTTCCCATAGGCATCGTCAGAATTTATCACCGCCCGACCTTTGAGATATTCTGGGCTAAACAGCAGAGCTTTTGCCGCAAAGTAATCTTCCATATCGCGGTGATAATCTAAATGATCCTGAGTGAGGTTGGTAAACACCCCCACCTCAAACGGACAACCATAAACTCGCCCTTGCGCCAAAGCGTGAGAACTGACTTCCATCACCCCCATCTGAGACCCTGCTGCTACTGCTGCCGCCAGTTGTTCTTGCAATTCGAGGGCGAAAGGGGTTGTATGGGCGGCGGTTTGTTTAAAGCCATTCCAGCGAGCGTACAGCGTACCAAAAAGCGCTGTGGGTAAGTGACTTTGAGTGAGGAAAAATTCTATTAAATGAGTAGTAGTGGTTTTGCCATTTGTGCCAGTAACGCCAATCAGCTTCATCTGTTGGGCTGGGTAGCCGTAGAAGGCAGCTGCTACTTGGGCGCAGGCTTGCGTCATGTCTGCGGCTGGGATAATGCAGACATCATCTGTTGGCGGTTGTTTTTCGGCAGCTTGGGGAGAGATCAGGGCAGCGACAGCACCAGATGCGATCGCGCTAGACCAAAATTCTCCCCCATCCACTCGCGTTCCCGGCATCCCAATAAACAAATCTCCCGGCTGGCAAGCATGAGAATTTGTCGTTAACCGCTTGACTTCTGATTCTAAAGCTGCATGGCTGGATGTTGGTATGCCGGGAACCGCTGCCAATAACTCTCGCAATTTCATCTTTTGTAGCTCCTCACACATTGGTCTGTGGTCGTTGGCTAATAGCTTTTCAACACTATGGCAATTAGCCATTAGCCATTAGCATTTATCTTCTTCTGGTAAATCTTTCTGTAACATTTGTTCCAACTGGCGCACTGTAGCGCGGGGAGAAGGACGGGGTAACTGTTCTTCTACTTGTTCTGTACGCTCTTGGCGCACCCTAAACAGGACTGGAATTTCATATTGAAACGTTTGGAACCAGTCCTCGCGGGTAGTAATATCTCTAATCTCCAGTTCCAAACTGGGATTTGAAATTTTCAAGAGCTTTTCTTGCAAACCCTCGCACAAGTGGCAACCCGGCTTGCTGTATAGTATTAACCGCATTCTGGTTCTCTCTCAAATTCGATCAACCTCTGGAAGTTATGCAAATTTGACATTGATATTCCCATTTCCCGCTAGGGATATGTGTATTTATAGGTTAAAATCATCATTAGTTAAAAATTATCAAGAAACAAGTAGAAACTTACCATGACCTATAGCACCAAAGCTAATGTCAGCATCTCTTCTTTTGACCTAGACGAACTGAACCAAAGGTTTGATAAAGCTCATCCCAGAGAGATCCTGGCATGGTGCGTCAACAATATCCCTACTGGACTGGTACAAACCAGCGCCTTTAATATTGATGACTTGGTAATGACAGATATTCTCTACCGCGACCTGAAACCAGCAAACCCAGTTCCGGTATTGTTTTTAGACACGCTGTACCACTTCCCCCAAACCTTGGAACTCGTGGCACGAGCAAAAGAACTTTACAATTTAAACCTGAAAACTTACAAGATTCTAGAGGTAGATTCCCGCGAAGCTTTTGCAGAACGTTATGGTGAAGCACTGTGGGATAAAGATATTACCCAATTCCACCACCTCACCAAAATCGAACCTTTGCAACGCGGTCTATCGGAATTAAACACCGTCGCTTGGATTACCGGCCGTCGCCGCGACCAAGCTGCAACTCGCGCTGATATGCCTGTGTTGGAACTGGATTCTCAGCAACGCCTGAAAGTAAATCCTCTAGCCAGCTGGACGCGGAAGCAAAGCTGGGCTTATGCGGCTGAGTATAAAATGATTTACAATCCCTTGCATGACCAAGGATATCCCAGCATCGGCGACGAACCGATTACCACCCAAGTAGCCGAAGGTGAAGACGAACGTGCTGGTCGCTGGCGCGGTATGGGTAAAACCGAGTGCGGGATTCACATTTAAAATAAGGACTGGGGGCTGGGGACTGGGGACTAGGTAAGAAAGAGTTTTCCCCAATTCCCAATCCCCAATTCCCAATTACCAATTCCCAATCCCCAAATGATTAAAATCCTCCACCTATCCGATATCCATATGGGGAGTGGCTTTACCCACGGGCGGACTAATCCAGAAACAGGGTTAAATACACGGTTGGAGGATTTTGTCAATACTTTATCTAGATGTATTGACAGCGCGATCGCTCTCCCCGTCGATTTAGTTCTGTTCGGTGGCGATGCCTTTCCCGATGCCACACCGCCGCCCTACGTGCAGGAAGCTTTTGCCAGTCAGTTTCGCCGCTTAGTTGATGCCCAGATTCCCACAGTTTTGTTAGTAGGGAACCATGACCAGCATTCCCAAGGTCAGGGAGGCGCGAGTCTGTGCATTTATCGGACACTGGGAGTTCCAGGTTTTATAGTTGGCGACACAATTAAAACCCACCGTATTGAAACTAAAAGCGGCCCAGTCCAAGTTATGACCCTTCCTTGGCTAACCCGTTCCACCCTGCTAACACGCCCAGAAACAGAAGACCTTTCCCTCTCCGAAGTCAACGAATTATTAATTAAGCGTTTAGAACCTCGTCTGGAAGGAGAAATCCGACGGCTAGACCCAGAAGTGCCAACGGTTCTCTTGGCGCACCTGATGGCAGACCGCGCTAACTTGGGCGCAGAGCGCTTCTTAGCTGTCGGCAAAGGCTTCACTCTCCCCTTGTCGTTGCTAACTCGTCCCTGCTTTGACTACGTTGCCTTGGGACACGTCCACAAACACCAAAATCTTAATAAATCTAACGATCCGCCAGTCGTTTATCCAGGTAGCATTGAGCGGGTAGATTTCAGCGAAGAGAAAGAAGACAAAGGCTACGTGATGCTTCAGCTGGAACGAGGTAGGGCGCAGTGGGAATTTTGCCCTCTGAGTGTGCGTAGCTTTATCACAATTGAAGTAGATGTGTCTGACGCAACTGAACCGCAAGCAGCTATATTAAAAGCGATCGCAAAAAAAAATATCCACGAAGCCGTAGTGCGGCTAATTTATAAACTGCGTTCCGAACAGCTGGATTTGATTGATAATGCTACGCTACACAGCTCCTTAAGTGAAGCCCACAGCTACACAATTCAAGCTGAATTGGTAAGTCAGCTGGCGCGTCCTCGCTTACCGGAACTTGGTTCAAGTGCCAGCATCGACCCAATGGAAGCACTGAAGACTTATTTAGCTAATCGAGAAGACCTCAAGGACATCGCCGCGCAGATGCTGGAGGAAGCTGAAAAGTTACTCGCCGCTGAGGAAGAGGTTTGGTTGGAGTCAGTTGCGTCATCAAAGGAAGATAATAATCAACCAAGTCCGATGGCGGTGGGGAATGCAGATAATCAGCTGAATTTCCTCTAGAAGTTAGGCGCGAAGGCACCGAAATCAATCAGGGGTGGACTTTGTTTGTGGAGGTGGAGCATCGACCATGCGAGGGTGTAGGCTACAAAAGCTTGGATGCACCCGTTTCTATGTTTCCCACTTTAGATTAAGCACAAACTAGCAATGTAGTTGGTTCGGGTGTTAGCCGTTGGGCTAATTCTGCTAAAAATTGGAGAGCAAGAGGCTCTAGTTGTCTCTTTTCAATTGGTTCCAAAATGCCGTCAAAAGGATTAGTATCAACTAGAGAATCGCCTAACATAATGCCTATCGGTTCTCTATGTCCGCCTGGTATTTCCTTCCTCAGCAGAGGCTTATTCCTTTTATACTCTAGCTCATTAATAAACCAGGCAACGTCACTTTTATCAATTGGCTCGTCTTTGGTTCCAGCAATTGTATCTTTATCAAAAGAAATGAGTGCGGTTAGATTAAATAAACCACTATTTCTGATCAAGTCTTGAGTTTCTTTCTTGGTTGGGCGTACACCAATCCCCCAAGAGTCTAATAAAGGTGCTAAACCTGGAATTGGCACAGCATCTTTGGTGTCGGAAATATCGGGTGCAATTAATAAAGAAGGTTCATCAATGATGCTTTTTTTACCTTGCGCGATCGCTTGTCCTGAATATGCTTCTAGCAAGGCGATATATTTACAGCCCAGGCTATGACCAACCCAAAAATGTTTTAATGTTTCTGGATAACCTAGTGCTTGCCGAATTCTATCTCTTTCATCGAGTAATCCTTTAGCAATTTCTCCGTGATTCAAACCAAACTGAAAAGGTACAGCAATGATGGTATAACCTGCCTCAAATAAAGTTCGTAAGAAATACCGATAAGAAAAAGTTGGTAGAGTACCGTATAAAGCTCCGCCAATAAATTGAACAATACCAATTGGATTTGGATTTTTTGCAACCCAACTATAGGAAATCGGTTTAAATTGTATACTCATGTTTTCTAATTTCGTAATGCTGTTTTTAGAAAAGTGAAACCCAAGCTATAGTTGTAGTTTGGGTTGAGCGATAGTGAAACTAAACAAACTCTTAATATGGTCAGGTTTAGTTTCCTAATACTGTTGGCTCTCGTCCCTTAAAACCTCTCCCCTAGTAGGGTAAGTGCTTTTGATTTCCTCTTATCTATTCAAAAAGGGAGCTAAGCTGTTAGGTTTTAATGGCTTCGCCAACAGTATCCGGTGTCTCAAGTAAACCTACTGTTTAAGCTCATTAATAAGCTTGAACAAAATTATTTACTCTATATCAATCTTCGTAGTCAGGCTTCTCTTTTTCTAGCTTGAAAAGAGATTTCCCATTAGCGGTAGGCAACGTGTAGACGATTTGATCGAGCTGAGGGTCTTTAACTGTTAAATCTTTAAAGAATGTTCCTCGGTGTTCGGGTGTTAACAGCAGCCTTGCAGATTTAGCTTCAGAAAGCGAAGACATAAAGATTTCCACATAACCACGAACTTCAAAGTCCGCAGTATCCAGTAGACTTTTCCCTCCTTTGTCAGTCTTCAAAATATCGGGCTGCAAAATGAACAAACCCGTGTCATTAGCAGGAAGCTTTACGGTGAATCTTGCCTTATTGTCGGCTATATCTGGAATGAGATCGCCCGGAATATTTTCCCCAGTTACATCCAAAAAAACGAAAGTTTTTCCAATATCTACAAACGGCGTAACCGATGTAAACACCAAAGACACTATGACAGTTGAGCTTGTCGTATTGGCAAGTGTTAGGAAATAACCTTGAATGGCTGTACGGCTGAGTTTGGCGAAGGACTCTGGTGGAGGTGGAACCAGATTTGTTGGCAATTGTGACTTAACTAAAAGTTCAAAGGTTGAAACTAGCATGAAGTGTTACTTAGGGTTAGTTTTCTGTTTATTTACTAAGATGAAACTTTTATCTGTATGTCTGGAAGATTTTCCATTGCTCGTGAACATTTCTGAAATTTCAGATTTGTTTCACCGCTTCATCTTGGCAAGTTCTCTATAGTTATAACTTTTGGTTTAAGGTAATTAGCAGTCGCTTTTTCTGGTGAAACACATCTGAGGTAGCTTAGTTGAGTGTCACTCAAATGTGCGACTTGCACTTTCCTGAATTTATGTATATCAATTCAAGGCTTGGGTGCGTTACATCTGTAGGGACATGGCAATTCCATGTCCCTAGCAAGGTCGAGGGAAGGTCAGAATTGCCATATACTCGACCCAGCTGAGAAACGCTATATATCAAGTCTGATTAAGATATTTGCCTGTCGCACAACCGCAATTTCCGCACTTTGTAGGGAATGCGGTTACATACAAAAAAAATGTATTTACTGATGCAGACAGACGCGACGCGAGATAGTATGGAGTGTGTAAAATTTAAGTTTTCATGTCTAAACTTCTGCCTACACTCGTCTTAGTTGCAGCTAGTCTACTGCTTGGGGATGCAAGACAAATCAACCCAGCAGCAGCGGGAACCTGTGCTGATAAATGTCCGCCGCCGCCGATTCAGTTCATACCGGGACAACGCATTACCTTTGAGGTGGTTAATCTAACATCAAGTTTGGTTCAGATGCAGAGGGTGTTGGGGACTGACCCGATTCCCCTTAATCCCGGACAAGCGGTATCTTTTGCTAGGGGAGGTAGTACCGACCCAAATTTATCAGTTTTGTTGTGGGATGCTACTGGGTTGCCGTTGCGGGTGAATATTGGGAAACCGAATGCGAGAACTTTGCGGATAGAAGTGCGTCCCGGTGGTCGTCCTCCAGGCGATCGCACAGTTTATCTTAAAGACGACGGTCGGGTTGCGGTTTTTTAGCTCAAAGCTGATAGGATGGCCAGAGCCAGATTGCTTAAATTAAGACACCTGTGCAAGATCGACCATCATCAGATCCACCCTCTCGTTCTCACCGATTGCCTAATCATCGGTGGCAGATATTTCCCAGCATTGAAGCACAAGCTCAACATCTGGCGCAAGCAACGGGACTTTCACCTTTGTTGGGTCAGGTGCTGATCAATCGGGGTCTGGAAACATACCAAGAGGTGCAAGCATTTCTGGAACCAGAATCACAGGTTTTGCCTTCACCATTGGAGGATTTTCCAGATTTAGCAATTAGTGTGGAACTGTTGAAAGATGCGATCGCATCCAGTGAAAAAATTGCTATCTGTGGTGACTACGATGCTGATGGCATGACTAGCACTGCTTTGTTACTCCGGGCGCTGCGGTGGTTAGGCGCACAGGTAGATTATGCCATTCCCAGCCGCATGAGTGAAGGCTATGGCATTAATCGGCGAATTGTAGAAGAATTTCACCGAGAAGGTGTTGGGTTAATTTTAACTGTAGATAATGGCATTTCAGCGTTTGATCCTATTGATAGAGCGCGACAACTGGGTGTAAAAGTAATTGTCACCGACCATCACGACATCCCAGAAAAACTCCCACCAGCTGATGCCATTCTTAACCCGAAACTAATTGCCGAATCTTCGCCTTATCGGGGTGTTGCTGGTGTTGGAGTTGCCTATATTTTGGCAGTAACGCTTGCTCAACAACTGGATCAAGCTAAAGGCTTAGTGAAGCCACTTTTAGAACTATTTACTCTAGGAACCATTGCCGATTTAGCGCCTTTAACTGGTGTTAATCGTCGCTGGGTAAAGCGAGGTTTGCAACAGTTGCCGCATTCGCAACTAGCTGGGGTGCAAGCATTGATTCAAATGTCTGGGGTACAGCAGGGAACGGAAAACAGCGAACCAGAAAATCCCAAATCCGATCCTCTCGTAAAAAAGGGGGGATTCCAAAATGCAAAATCCCTAAAGCCGGAGGATATTGGTTTTCGCCTTGGCCCCCGAATTAACGCTGTAGGACGCATTGCTGACCCCCTAACCGTAATTGAGTTGCTGACAACTGATGATATGGGGTTGGCGCTAGAAAGGGCGATGCAGTGCGAACAGATTAACAAACTCCGGCAGCAACTATGCGAGGAAATTGAACAAGAAGCTGTTGCTTATGTAGAGACATTCCATGCGAGTTCTCTGAAGCAAGACCGGGTTTTGGTTGTTGTTCAACCAGATTGGCATCATGGCGTGATTGGAATTGTTGCTTCCAGATTAGTTGAACGCTACGGCGTTCCGGTGTTTATCGGGACTTATGAAAATGAGCAACACATTCGGGGTTCAGCGCGGGGAATTCCTGAATTTCATGTGTTTGAAGCTTTGCAGTATTGTCAAGATTTATTGGGTAAATTTGGCGGACACAAGGCAGCTGGCGGCTTTTCTATGCCAGCGGAGAATTTAGAAGCATTTCGAGAACGGTTGTGCATTTTTGCTAACCAATGCCTCAAACCCGAACATTTAAAGCCGTTGCTGAAGATTGATGCCCAGGCTAGCCTGGAGCAAATTAATCTCAGTTTATATCAGCAGATGGATAGCCTTCACCCCTGCGGTATCGAAAACTCCGACCCGATTTTCTGGACTCCTAATGTTCGAGTTATGGAGCAAAAAATTGTGGGGAAAGGTCACGTTAAACTGACAGTGTTGCAGGATAACCCACTTTACAAAATTAAAGCGATCGCGTGGCGTTGGGGCGATTACTTTCCTTTGCCGCCGCGAGTCGATATCGCCTACAAATTGAAAGAAAATTTCTGGAATGGCAACACTACAATTGAGCTGGAATTAGTAGGTGTCCTACTTCCCAAAATCTCCTCACTGGCTTCCCCCCAGCCTCAAGCCGAATTTTACTACAACCAACGTCATTACAGCTGTAGTCTGAACGAGTCTTTAAAAGAATTAAGAATTAAAAATCATCAAGGTAAAGTTCTAGCTATTCAGCAAGGACAAAGAACCGGGCTTTTAGGGACAACAGCCGCAGATTCCGCCCAAGTTGATGTTACTGAACCGAGGTATTTTCACCTAATTAAGGCTGCTCTCAAAGCTTTGAACCTACCCGGAAGAAGTACATAACTTATCTAAAAAGTCAATACCTTTAAACACAAAATCCGCTAAGGGATTCGCAAAGGAGCGCAAAGTTTTAATTACCCTCTGCGTACCTTTGCGCTTCCCTTAGCGATCCTTTGCGTTTAAGATTCACTTTGGTTACAAACGCTGGGAATTTAGAGGTCGCCGTTGCGAAATGCCAGCACGAAAATGACCGCTGGGCCAGCAAGCATGATTAGTGCCACAAAGGTGAGCTGAGCAATTACTTCCCAGTTGAGGTTGCCTAAAGAGCTGAAAAATTCCATGTTTCCTGCCTTTGATGAGGGTATTTACTACGTATAGATTTAACTGGCAAAGCTGGAAATTTTGCCATCTAATCTTACCTAGCGATCGCTCCTTTATTAAAGCAACTTTACAAAAGTATAAGAAACGAGAGGAATTGCGGGTAGCCGTCTTGAACAGCTGCCAACGAAAAACCGTTAAGCTCAAGAAACGAGAACTTTTTGAAAGATTTTGAACAATGGCGACTTGGGGCTGTGTTAAGCAATGTGGAGCCTGCTGTCATCTTGACCCAGCAGACCGACCAGACTTGGATGAGTATCTTACCCCAGATGAGTTACAGCTTTATCTGAGCATGGTGGGGGAAGGGGGATGGTGCGTGAATTTTGACCATGCGGCGCGAGAATGCCGGATCTATGCAGACCGTCCTCGCTTCTGTCGGGTGCAGTCAGATGTTTTTGAGGATTTATATGGTGTTGAACCAGAGGAGTTGAACGACTTTGCGATTGAATGTTGTCGCGAGCAGATTGAAGGGGTTTATGGCGATCGCTCTTTAGAAATGATCCGCTTTAACAGCGAAGTTGGCTTCTGAGAAGGCTTTGTAATTTAAAAAGCTTGATATTTCGACACACATCTGAGAAAATGAAAAGAATATGAAAACTATGCAGCGTTAAGCAGAACTAAAGAGTGAAACTATCCACATTGCCTCCCAGCTTGCCTACTTTAGAGCGTCCTATTAAACCAGCGAAATCTGCACAAACGCGCCAGTCTTACCAGAAGCCAGCAGCATCTAAGCTGGAAGGTTTACCCTGGAAAGCCTTCAGTTCGACGTTCTTGACGATATTTTTGGCAGAAATGGGAGACAAAACCCAGATAGCAACTCTGCTGATGAGTGCGGAATCTCAGTCACCGGGGCTAGTTTTTGCAGGTGCAGCAGCGGCACTCATCGCTACAAGTTTACTAGGAGTATTGTTGGGGCGCGCTCTGGCAACCAAGTTCTCGCCGAAAACCCTGGATACGGCAGCCGGAGTTTGTTTGTTGTGCGTTTCTGCGATGCTGTGCTGGGATGTAGTGCATTTTTAAAGCTTTTTCGCTCCCAGGCAGATTCTGGGAATGCTTATAGTGAGGCTTGTTTTCACTGGTGTAGTTGCATTAATTATTGAAGTAGGCACCTCCAAAACAGCGTTACCAGGCTCAGCCTAGTAACGAGGATAAATTAAAAAATAAGAAATAGTTATGGATTGGCACCTTTTAGGAATTAGTTTTATTACGGTATTTTTGGCAGAGATAGGAGATAAGAGCCAATTTGCAGCGATCGCGCTTTCTGGCAGTTCCAAATCTCCCCGCGCTGTATTTTTTGGGACAGTCACAGCACTGCTGTTGGCTAGTTTACTGGGAGTTCTGGCAGGAGAAGGCGTATCGGTGCTGTTTCCGGCGCGGATGTTGAAAGCGATCGCGGCAATTGGATTTGCCCTGATTGCTATGCGCCTGCTGTGGCCCGATGCCAACTCGTCAGAAGAATCGGAAGAGACACTATAACATTTGTCATTTTCTTAAACCCGCGTCCGTGGGCTTTATTTGTGTAGCTCCATTTAGTCTCTTGGGCGCTTTTTCTTACGGGAAAACATAGGAAAGACTTAATATAGAGTCATCCGCTGATTGCTTCCCATTATGAGCTATTGCCTCAATCCCACTTGCCCAAATCCCCAGAATCCTACTGATACAAAGTTTTGTATCACTTGTGGCACCAAATTGCTGCTCAAAGAGCGCTACCGTGCTATCAAACCAATTGGACAGGGAGGCTTTGGCAGAACTTTTTTGGCAGTGGATGAAGACAAACCCTCAAAACCGCCCTGCGTTATTAAGCAATTTTATCCCCAAGCCCAAGGCACCAGCACCGTTCAAAAGGCAGTTGAGTTATTTAATCAAGAAGCGGTGCGACTGGATGAACTAGGCAAACATCCCCAGATTCCAGAACTGCTGGCATATTTTACCCAAGACGATCGGCAGTATTTGGTGCAAGAATTTATCGACGGGCAAAATTTAGCCGAAGAACTATCAAAGGTCGGTGCATTTAATGAAACTCAGATTCTCCAATTGTTAAACGATCTATTACCTGTGCTGCAATTTGTCCACAATCATCAGGTAATTCATCGGGATATTAAGCCAGAAAATATTATTAGGAGAAGCCGAGACACACGTCTGGTTATTGTAGATTTTGGCGCTTCTAAATTTGCCACAGGGGCCGCCCTACTGAAAACCGGAACCAGCATTGGCAGCCCCGAATATGTAGCACCAGAACAAGCTAGAGGCAAAGCTACCTTTGTCAGCGATATTTATAGTTTGGGAGTCACCTGCATTCATTTATTAACCCAGATGTCTCCATTTGACTTATATGATATCAACGAAGATGCCTGGGTATGGCGACAATTCTTAACTTTTAAAGTCAGCGGTTTTTTAGGTAAAATTTTAGACAAAATGCTGCAAACTGCTGTTAGTCGGCGCTATCAATCAGCAGCCGAAGTCCTTAAAGACTTGAATCAAGAGCAGAAGCAAGCAACAACACCAACAGTTGCGACACCCGCAAAGCCTGTTCATCAATCACCACCAGCGATAACACCCGTTGTCACAACCTCAGCTAGCAAGTCTAAAAGCCTAGTTGATGACGAATTGGCAGAGATGCGATCGCAGTTTCTGGAAGCTAGCACCTCTAAGAACGAAAATCAAAAATCTACTCCCCAAAAACCTTCATCCCCTAATCCTGCACAATCAAAAAGCCAAGTTGATCTGGAATTGGAAGAATTAAAATCTCAGTTTCTAGGCTCTCCAAAACCCAAAAAACCGCCAACTCAGACTTAGCAAAGTTATATTTTGTAGGGTAGACTATACTTACTATAAAAAATTAACTTTTAGAGGTTACAATATCCTTTTTTAAGCTTTCCGAGAAAGTTAATGAACTTGAAAAATTATCATTGTCAATGGATTCCATTCATAGTGCTTTTACTCGGCTTAACTCTTTCTAGTTGTACTCAAGAAGCTAACGTACCTGTAACTAATAATTCTCCCAACTCACCTACTTCTGAAACTGCTTCGCCTTCTCCTTCGGTAGATGAAAATAAAGCTTCCCCTAGTTCATCTGGTAAAGCTACATCTGAAAAATTAGGTGTTTCGCCTCAAGGAAATAATTGCCCAAGTAATGCGCCGATTAAGGGGAGAAATACCAAAAAACGAGGTAAAGTCTACACCGGGACAAAGGCGAAAAATTACGACAAAATCAAGCCCGATATCTGTTTTCCAAGCCGGAAAATAGCTGACCAAGCTGGCTACAAATCTCCCAAAGAACTGAAGGAGAACGAAGTCAACTAAAATCAATGGAATCCCTCGCCGTTTTATTTCCTCTTGTAGATGACGAGAAAATTTAATAGTCATAGGACGAGTATTCTCCACTCGTCACAGCCTTAACGCGGGCAGTAAAACCAGCGGATCTAAGAGCATCAACAGTACGTTTGTGATTTTGCACCCAGAATGCTTGTCCCAGGCGCACAAACTTGCGCTCGTATTCACCCGCCACAACTCCAATCACCGGAACTTTTGCTTTACTCTTGTCGCCTGAATGTTCTTCCAAAAGAATTAGCAGGTGCTTAAGTTTTGCCTCATCATTAATTCGCTCAGGTGTCAGTTCCACCATCACCAAATGCTCAGCATCAATTCTCACATTATCCTCATGGTGATTCTTTGGTTGTTCTGAAAAAGTTGTTTCCTGGGGCTGGAATTCAGGTTCCTCTTCTACTGGCGGCGGTGTTACTTCCGCTATTACCAATTGCTCCGCTGTAATCAGCTTAATTTCTTCCACAATTACTTGCATCTGATCTTCTCGCCGATCCGCTTTGCCAAAGATAATTAGAGGCGTATCTGTTACTAATAAGGAATTGATTATTTCATAAGTTTGGGGAAAGACTACAGCTGAGGTTTGACCTGTTATGTCTTCCATTTGTAGAATCGCCATACGCTCATTCTTTTTAGTAGTCACCTGCTTGACTTCTGTGAGCATTACAATAACAGTGACCTTCGACTTCGCCCGCGCATTTTCCAGTTGGCTGAGATTGATAGGGGCAGGATCTAACCCCTCGGCTAATTTTTCTACCGATTTAAGAGGATGGTCAGTAACATAGAAGCCCAGCAGTTGTTTTTCCATCTGCAACTTCTCTGTTTTGGAAAAATCTTTCACCGGAGGCGCTTTGGGAGCAGATTCAAAAGCAGGACTAGCCTTGTCTTGAGTGGAGGTCGTCCCCCCAAAAAAGTCAAACAGATTTCCCTGACCGATTTCTCGGTCTTTGGCGCGGGATTGCGCCCAATCTACTACTAAGGGGAGGTCATGGATTAATTGGTTTCGATTCGTTTCGATACTATCAAAAGCACCGCATTGGATCAAAGCTTCTAAGGAGCTTTTTTTGACAGCATGGAGGTTGACGCGATCGCATAAATCAGCCAATGACTTAAAATTTCCCCCCTGATCTCGTTCTGCCAAAATACACTCAATCGCTCCCAAACCTAAACTCTTCACCGCAGACAACCCAAACAAAATCTTTCCTTGCGACGGCGTAAAATCTACAAGAGAGCGATTAATATCCGGTTGTTCCACCTTAATTCCCATAGCCAAACAGTTAGCAACATATTTCTGTACCTTATCGGTATCGCCACTGTTAGCCGTCAGCAACGCCGCCATATATTCAACCGGATAATTTGCCTTTAAAAAAGCAGTTTGATAAGTAACATAAGCATAAGCAGTTGAATGGGATTTGTTAAAACAGTACTCGGCGAACTTCACCATCTGTTCAAATAAATCTTCAGCCAGTGTGCTTACAATCCCGTTTTTCGTAGCTCCATCAATAAAAAGTTGCCGCTGCTTCTCCATCTCATCAGCTTTTTTCTTACCCATTGCGCGGCGTAATAAGTCAGCTTGACCTAAAGAATATCCAGCCAAATCTTGAGCCATCTTCATAATTTGCTCTTGATAAACAAGAACACCATACGTTTCCTCAAGAATTGGTTTTAATAACTGATTTGCATAGACAATTTCTTCTCTTCCATGTTTACGATTAATAAACAAAGGAATTAGTCCAGCGTCTAATGGTCCCGGTCTATATAGAGCTAGAATTGAGGAAATATCTTCTATGTTCGATGGTTTCAGATCGCGCACTATCTGGCGCATTCCCGACGACTCTAGCTGAAAAATCCCTTCTAAATCACCTTCTTCTAACTTTTTATAGGTACTATCAACTCCTTTTGGTCGTTTATTAAGTTCGCCTTTTGATAAAATTTTATAAGCTTTTCTTTCCTCAGATGTTACATCATCAGGATCTATATCGATATTTCGATGCTTCTTAATCAAATCAATCGTATTTTGGATAATCGTTAAGTTTCTCAACCCTAGAAAATCCATCTTTAACAATCCTAGTGATTCCAAATCCTCCATGAAATACTGGGTAATTACAGAGCCGTCATTATTCTTTTGCAGCGGTACAATTTCATCTAGCGCTTGCTTGGAAATAACTACACCAGCGGCGTGTACCCCAAAGGTTTTGTTTGTACCTTCAATCCGCATTGCCATATCAACCCAATGGCGAACTGTTTCCTCTGATAGGTACTTTTCTCTAAACTCTGGTGCGGGTGAATCCTCAGAAATCATTACTTTGAGTTTGGTTGGCTTTCCTCGCACCACGGGGATTAATTTCGCCATTTTGTCTGCTTCCCCATAGGGGATATTTAATACTCTGGCGACATCTTTTAAAACTGCTTTAGATGTTAAACGGTTGAAGGTAATAATTTGTGCTACTCGCTCTTTCCCATACTTTTCGGTAACGTACTGAATTACGTCATCCCGTCTTTCGATGCAGAAATCTGTGTCAATATCAGGCATAGATTTCCGTTCTGGATTTAGAAATCGCTCGAATAGCAGCCCATGATGTACTGGGTCAATATTAGTAATTTTTAAGGCGTAAGCTACGAGAGAACCAGCAGCAGAACCACGTCCTGGCCCTACGGGAATGCCATGATCCCTGGCGTATTTGATGTAATCCCAAACTACTAAAAAGTAAGTAGAAAAACCCATCTGCTGAATCATTTTCAATTCATAATCCAGCCGTTCTCGATAAACTGAGCCAAGGTCTAAATAAGAACGAACTTTAAATCTTTCTCGCAGTCCTTCTCTGGCAGTTTCTTCTAAATAGGTGTCAATTGTATAACCTGATGGGATAGGATAGTCGGGAAGGCGTGGCTCGTCGAAAATTTTGTATTGCTGGATTTTTTCAGCGACTTCCAGGGTATTTGCGATCGCATCCTCAATTACCTCGTCCGGTAGATGATCTCGAAACAGTTGTTTCATCTCTTCAGCAGACTTAAGATACTCAGTCCCGCTGTAGCGCATCCGATTATCTTCGGAAATTAATTTCCCCGTCTGAATACATAATAGCGCGTCGTGCGCTTCTACATCGTTGCAGGAGATAAAATGCGAATCATTCGTAGCAATAATTTTAATGTCTAGTTCCCGCGCAATTTTGACAATTTCAACGTTAACAAGTCTGTCTTCCTGAGAACCATGATCTTGAATTTCTAAATAAAAGTCTTCGCCAAAAACATCTTTGTACTCTTTAGCAACTCGGCGAGCGATATCTGGCTTCTCTTGGAGAATTGCTTGGGGAATTTCACCGCCTAAACAAGCACTGGTGACAATTAAACCTTCCCGATACTCTTTTAAAAGTTCTTTGTTAACGCAAGGACGCGAAAATATTCCTTTGCCTTGAACCCCTTCTAAATGAGAAATTGTTGTTAATTTAACTAAATTTTTGTAGCCTTGAGTATTTTTAGCTAATACGACTTGGTGATATTTTTTTCTACCTCGCTTTTGTTCTTTAATATCGCCATTTACTACATACATTTCATTGCCAATAATTGGCTTGATTGTTTTACCGCGACAAACTTTTATTAGTTCAATTGCGCCATACATAACGCCATGATCCGTGAGAGCGATCGCAGGCATTCCTAATTTTATTGCTTGATTTACCAATTCGGGTAACTGACTAGCACCATCAAGCAGACTGTAATCACTGTGAATATGTAAACCTACGAAAGACATATTATTTTACTAATTACTAATTGGTTTCCTAGTTCCCAAGCTTAGCTTGGGAATGATTACAGGAGGCAGAGCCTCCTAGGAGCGTCTATTTACAATAAGGGTGGGTTCTTATTCCTAACTTGTTTATACTTCGAGCGAGAGCCTCTAGAATTGCGTTCCCAGGCTCTAGCCTGGGAACGAGAAAGATAGCTAATCTAGTTGCGGCGTGCGTAGATGCCAATCAGTAGATTGCTCATAGGCATATGCTACTTGCAAAAGTAAATCTTCTCGCAAAACATTGCTAATCAATTGCACTCCAATCGGCAATCCCTTTTCATCAAAACCACAGGGTACACTTAAACCAGGCAACCCAGCAAGATTTAGCGGGATAGTCATCAGGTCATTCAAATACATACCCAACGGATCTTCTGTGTTTTCTCCTACTTTGAAAGCAGTTGTAGGAGCAGTGGGACATACTAAAATATCAACTTTTTCAAAAGCCCGCAGAAAGTCTTGTTTAATCAAGGTGCGGACTTTTTGGGCTTTGAGATAATAGGCGTCGTAGTAACCCGCTGAGAGAGCATAAGTACCCAACATGATCCGGCGCTTGACTTCCTTACCGAAACCAGCGGCGCGAGTTTGGGTGTACATCGATAGAAGATTGTCGGCGTTTGGTGTACGGAAGCCGTACTTGACTCCATCGTAGCGGGCGAGATTAGCGGATGCTTCAGAAGGAGCAATAACGTAATAGGTGGGCAAACCGTAGCGGAAGCGGGGACAAGAAATTTCTTGAATTTCCGCTCCCAAATTTTGCAGTTGCTCAATAGCTTTGGTAACAGCTTGCCACACAGTTGAGTCTAAACCTTCGCCAAAGGTTTCTTTAATAAAACCAACTCGCAACTGACCTCTGGGTTTGAAATTTGGTCTGAGAGCTTTGGCGTAGTCTGGGATTTCGACTTTGAGACTGGTAGAATCTTTGGGATCGTAACCTGCGATCGCTCTCAATAAAATCGCTGTATCTTCTACTGTGCGTCCAAAGGGGCCAATCTGATCCAACGAAGAAGCGAAAGCCACCAACCCAAAACGGGAAACTAACCCATAAGTAGGTTTCATCCCGACAACGCCACAGAAAGACGCTGGTTGACGAATAGAGCCACCTGTATCAGAACCGATAGCTACAACACACTCTTTTGCCGCCACCGCCGCCGCTGAACCGCCAGAAGACCCTCCCGGCACGCGATCCAAATCCCAAGGGTTAGCAGTGACTTGATAGGCTGAGTTTTCCGTAGAACTACCCATCGCAAACTCATCGAGATTGGTTTTCCCCACCATGACTGCACCAGCGTCAGCCAGTTTTTGCGTCACCGTTGACTCGTAAGGCGGGACAAAATTTTCCAACATCTTCGAGGCGCAGGTAGTGGGAATCCCCTGCGTACACATATTGTCCTTAATGCCAATAGGAATCCCCGCCAGCAGCCCAATTTCTTCCCCAGCGGCGATTTTGGCATCCACTGCACGAGCCTGTTGCAATGCTCTATCTGCTGTTACGCACAAAAAACTATGCAATTTCGGCTCTAGCGCCTGAATACGGTCTAAAGCTTCTTGGGTAATTTCTACAGCTGAGCGTTCTTTGCGAATGAGTTGTTTATGCAACTCGCGGATGGATGCCATGCCATGACCTCGTTTCGATTCACCGTCTAGATTTTTAGTATAGGTTACGCCAAAGACGCGATCGCTTTCTTGTTGCTATGATTCCCTACTGAGACAGTCGAAATCCTTTTGCCGTGCGGATTTTACAGTTGATTAGCCGTAAATATTGAACCCGTCCCCGCTTTCCCGCTTCCGGGGAGGGTTTGGGGGTGATATTGCGGAAAATTATGGGAATTAACCGGCGATCGCGCTTCGTATCAGTATTTTTATTGGGAAGCGATCGCGTCCCTATCATTGTTCCGCCACCCCGCAAGTCGAGCATACTGGATCGTGTTAGCAACATCAGCCAGGTAATTTATGCGTCGAGTTCAACTTTGGGCGATCGCCCCCACTTTCTTCCTAATGGCGGCTAAGAAAGCATTGAAACTAGCAATGTTGTTATTGTGTCTAGCATTGTTCGCCTGGTCAACGCCAGCGCAAGCAGCTAGCCAAACCAGTCCGCGATTGGAAGAGCAAGTTTTACAGATTATTCGCAAGCACCCAGAAGTAATTCTGGAATCTGTTCAGGCATACCAACAGCAGCAACAACAGCAGGTTCAGCAAGCACAGCAAGCATTTTTGCAAGATTTAAAAACTAATACTAAAGCGGTGATTGGAGAATCTCCCACTACTGGGGCAATTGATTCCAAGGTTGTGCTGATTGAGTTCTCAGATTTTCAATGTCCATATTGTGCCGAAGCTCATAAAACACTGAAGCAATTGATAGAAAAGCATCCAGGCGAAATCGCTTTAGTGTACAAGCATTTTCCCCTTACTCCAATTCATCCTGAAGCCATGTTAGCTGCTAAAGCTGCTTGGGCTGCAAGTCAGCAGGGAAAATTCTGGGAGTACGAAGACGCGCTCTTTACCCAACAAGACAAATTGGGTGAGGATTTGTATCAGGATATTGCCCAAAAGTTGAATCTTGATTTGGAGAAGTTTGAGGACGATCGTATTCTTGCGGATACCGCCATCCAAGAAGATATTCAACTTGCTGAATCTTTGGGGCTTTCTGGCACACCCTTTTTTGTGATAAATGGCGAAACTTTCTCAGGTGCGGTGCAGCTATCAGATATCGAGAACGTATTAGCTAGTGTAAACAAATCTTGAAGTAATTTGGGCATTTGATTCGATTTTGAGCGATTGCTTGTATATTGCGATCGCTCACAAACTGAATTTAAGATTTCTGAAGTTTGAGGGCGATCGCCTCTGGTTAACAAGGAACAAAAACACTTTTACAGAAGTAGCAGCTAAAAAAATGTGGTAAAAAGATAAATTTAGCGTTGGATAAGTTCTAAATTTTAGAGTAACGTTTATTTTTATTAAATTCGGAAACTTTAGGAAGCTGCTGTCAATCTATTTGATATAGACAGCGTTATTTCTCTTGTCAGGAAATTGTAAGGTGATTTATGCGTCGGATTCTATTTATGGCATTTGCCCCTATCACTGTACTGGCGACCTTCTTTCATTCAGTTTTTCCCTCTAGCCCATCTCTGGCAGGTGTTCCAATACCTACTCAAGGAGGATCTACTTTGTTGGCACAAGCGAGTTATCTTTCGCCTTTGGAACAAGCGGTAATTGTGGAAATGAATAAGGCGCGGACAAATCCCGCCGCTTATGTTGCTGTGTTGGAAAAGTATAAAAAGAGCTTTGTTGATAGCAAGCGAGTTAAATTGCCTGGTAACGTCTATTTGCAGACTCAGGAAGGCGTGAGGGCAGTTGATGAGGCGATCGCGTTCTTAAAATCAGCCAAACCTGTGTCAGCGTTGAGTGCGTCCAAAGGGATGTCTTTAGGTGCGAAGGATCTCGTCAAAGACCAAGGCCCAAGGGGTACGACAGGACACACGGGAAGCGATCGCAGTACCCCCTTTACTCGCATCAACCGCTATGGTTCTTGGCAAACCACCGCCGGGGAAAACATCAGCTACGGTTCTAGCACAGCCCAAGATATTGTGATGCAATTAATTATTGATGATGGAGTGAGCGATCGCGGTCACAGAAAAAATATCTTTAACTCCGCTTTTAAGGTAGCTGGGGTGGGCTTCGGTTCTCATGCTAAATACAGAAATATGTGCGTCATTACATACGCTGGAGGATATAAAGACAAATAGTTGAGATGGTAATTGAGAAAGGCAAAAGGCTCTCATGCAAAATGAAAAAGTGAAGAATTATTTTGCCTTTTACCTTTTACATGAGAACCTTATTTATGCCTTACACTTCTTCCCCAGCTCATCACCTCAGCGTCCGCGTCCAAGGAGAGGGGTTTCCCATTCTGTGCTTGCACGGTCATCCCGGCAATGGTCGCAGTATGTCTATCTTTACTAACCACCTCGAAAATCGTTTCAAAACTATCGCCCCAGACCTCCGGGGATATGGCAGTAGTCGCTTCAATGGGGATTTTACTATGGGCGACCATTTGGTTGACCTGGAGGCGCTTCTAGACCGCTTACAAATCGAACGCTGTTTGATACTAGGATGGTCGTTGGGGGGAATATTGGCGATGGAGTTGGCGCTGGGGCTAAAAGAGCGAGTTAGCGGTCTAATTTTAATTGGGACAGCGGCTCGTCCCCGTGGCAGTCATCCGCCGATTAGTTGGCAGGATAATTTTTACACGGGGCTGGCTTCGATTTTGAATCGCATACAGCCTGGGTGGGAGTGGAATATTGAGACGTTTGGGAAGCGATCGCTCTACCGCTATCTAATCCAGCAACACACGCCGAGTACCTACAATTACCTGGCATTAGAGGCAATGTCAGCTTATTTACAAACCTCGGCTGCTGCCAATCGCGCCCTCAACACAGCCCTGAGAACTGGGTATAACCGACTGGCAGACCTAGAGCAGATTCCTTGTCCGAGTTTGATGCTGGCTGGTGAATGCGATCGCCATATCACCCCAGTTTCAAGCTTAGAAACTGCTCGCCACCTCAAGGATTGTGAATGGCATTGCTATCCCAACACCGCTCATTTATTCCCGTGGGAGATTCCCGATCTGGTCAACAAAGACATTGACAACTGGCTCGACACCCACCCCCAGGTAGTAATGCCTGCCTGAGCCTAATTCAAATCTGGGTTTGCTACCCACTTCTAAAGCTCGCTACCTAGCGGGCTTTGTTTATCTAATCCCATTCGGTCTGAGGGTTAATTGAGACGAAGCAAATACTAAGAAAGCTGACCGCTAAAAGTAGGTGTTCTTTTGCGGTCAAAACGCTCCCCCGAATCGTCGTAAATGGTTAGCTTCTCTGGCTTACAGCGCTTCACTACCACCTTAATACCATTGGCACTTTCGTGTTCTAGGTCTTCGATGTAACCAGCCTTGGCTGCGTGGGCTTCTTGGCTGCTGATGAAAGGGCCAAAGTAGTAAGTACAACGAGGGTTGTCAGTGACAATCTCAACCCACCAAGCCCGTCCAAAGAAGTGGAGAATGCTAATCAAGAATTCCTTCATAGTCTTTGCCTGTTTTAGGGGATGCGATGCTATTTTCTAAATGTGCTATTGTTTACACTTTGTTATACTCTGACATGATTCTTTTTTGAAGAGTCTTGTGACAGATTATCAAAGGTAGATTTTATTTGACCAGCGTTGACGGTAAATTTCATAAAGAGCCATTGCCGCCGCCACTGAAGCATTCAAGCTAGGAGTCTGTCCCTGTAAGGGAATGGAAACCAGGAAGTCACAGCAGCGTTGTGTCAGCAAACTCAGACCTTCACCCTCAGAACCAACTACTAATACTACTGGCCCAGTGAATTGAGTTGTGTGTACCATTTGACTACCTTCGGCGGCAGTGCCGTAAATCCAAAAGCCAGCTGCTTTTAATTCTTCCAAGGCGCGAGACAGATTGACGACTCTGGCCACTGAAAAACTTTCTAAAGCTCCAGCTGACACTTTCATCACAGCTGATGTGATACCTACTGCCCGTCGTTGGGGGATCACTAATCCCTGCGCTCCCAAGGCTTCTGCTGTGCGAATAATTGCTCCCAGGTTATGGGGATCGGTAATGCCATCCGCTACTAACAAGACTGGCTGTTCTGAGACGGATTTGGCATTGGCGATTAAGTCGCCCAATTCAGCGTAAGTATAGGGAGCGACTTGAGCCGCTACTCCTTGGTGATTGGCTTGGTTGGTAATTTGATCTAAGCGTCTCGGTTCTACTTCGTCAATTACGGCTCCCCTTTCTTTGGCTTGCAATAGCAAGGTATGAAAGCGAGGATCGTAGCGCAGGTTGGGAAGTATCCAAATCCGGTTAAGCTGGCGCTGGTTTTCTAGAGCTGTGAGGACAGGATGCCGACCATAAATCATGTCTGTTTCTTCCTCTGGGGGCGAAGAAACAGCGCGATCGCGTAGGGAAGCGGCTGGGTTAGCAGCATCACTTGAGTATCTCCCTCTTGGCGGCTTTTCGCGCCCCGTTCTCACGAACTTCCCTCGCTCAGATTTACCTGGGATTGGTGAATGGCGCTCGGAAATTTGGGGTTGGGAATTTCGCTTAATGCCTCGTTCTTTGTGAGTTCCTTCCCTCTTGCTAGGTTCTTTTCCCCAGCCCCCAGTTTCTTCTTTAGAAGGGCGTTTTTCCTTTTCTTGGCTGTGTTCGCGTCGGCTGGGGGGAAGGGGTTTTTCCCCATCGCGTCGCTGGCGAATCGGTTTTACTTGCTCGTGTTTGTCCACAGAACTGCTGTCTATCTCATCCGATTGCTGTTCTTCATCGCGAGAGGGACGTGCGGGGCGACCACGTTGCTCTCCAACACGTTTTGGGAATACGCGCTGGGATAGGATAGGCTTTCCTCGGCTGCTACTTCTGCCTGGAGGGTGGGGGCGGCGTTTTTTATCTGGCATATTGTTAAGAATTTTTGTCTTCTGAAATCGGGTTTAGTTGTAAGTGTTCTAGCAGCTGGGTCAAGCGTTGGGGATCGGTGAGGTAAAGATAGCCCATCAACGTCTCTAAGCTGGTAGCTTGTTGATAAATCTCTGGGTCGAGGCGTTTGCGTCGTCCTGCGGCATTGCGCCCGCGCCGCAAAATTTCTAATTCTGTGTCGGTGAGGTGCGGTTGGAGTTCTTGTAGTGCTTTTGCTTGACTTTCTGCTCTCACCTGCCCTACTACCATGTCGTGATAGGCTTGCGATCGCTTTGGCGGCAGCAGATAAAAGCTGCGGATATATAGTTCATACACCGCGTCCCCCAAATAAGCTAAAGACGCTGGGGAAAGCTGTTGGATTTGAGCTTTTCGATCTACAGCCCATCTTGGGTTAAACCACATCTCGGTTTTGCCCAGTGGCGAGTTAGTCGCCAGGTTATCTAAACGCCCTTCCTCCTCCTGAGTCACCTTGCCCTCTAAATTTTAGCTTTGCACTGAAAATCCCAGTCGTGCCAGTGCTAGAAATTGGTAAGGGCGGGTTGTCAGCCCCGCCCCACCTATCGATTTATCATTCAGCTCAAGGCTGCTTGATCTTCTCCAATGCTGCTTCAACTGAAGGCTGCAACGAGAGAAACTGTTCTAAGCGAACCAGTTTAACGGTTTGAGTCACGCGAGCATTGGTGACAATTTGCAAAGAACCATCAACGCTTTGAGCCTTTTTCACCAGCTGCACTAAAGCGCCTAAGCCAGAGCTGTCCACAAAGTCGATGTTAGAAAGATCCAGAATAACGTGGCTGGGACCTTCCTCAATATACTTGCTGACCACCTTCCGGAACGTGGGTTCCGAGAAAGCATCTAACAAACCCGTGAGGCGGTATAGCTGGTAATTGTCCCTAACTTCGCGAGTGCCTCTTAAGCTTACGGTTAGGGTTAGTGGCTCAGGAATAACACCCTCCTACCTTGGATTGTCCTTAGTCGAGGCTCCATTATAGAACACACAGCTGCTAATTGCTATTGATTAATTTTGGCGATGCGATCGCATTTGCTCAACAAACTGCTCAAACAGATAGTCGGCATCGTGGGGGCCGGGGCTGGCTTCTGGGTGGTACTGTACGGAGAAGAAGGGCAGGGATTTGTGCCGTAAACCAGCTACAGTGAGATCGTTCAGGTTCAGATGGGTTATTTCGACATCTGAGCTTAAGGAATCTGCATCAATGGCAAAGCCGTGATTCTGGCTGGTAATCTCCACCCGCTGTTTTAAACCTGCTGGTTGATTTAAGCCGCGATGACCAAATTTGAGCTTGAAGGTGTCAGCACCCATTGAAAGACCGAGAATTTGGTGTCCCATGCAGATGCCAAAGACGGGTTTCTGGCTTTCTAGCAAGGCTTTGGTGGTTTCGATGCCTTCGGTGACGGCTGCTGGATCGCCTGGGCCATTGGAGAGAAAAATCCCATCCGGGTTGTGTTTGAGAATTTCTTCCGGCGGTGTATTGGCTGGTACAACGATGACGCGGCAACCGTAAGCAGCTAAACGCCGCAGGATGTTGCGTTTGATGCCAAAGTCAATGGCGACAACGGTGAGGGGTTCGCCATCGTTTGACTCAACGCCGGGACTGAATTCCCAACTCGACTCGGTGGGCTCAGACCATTCGTAGACGGTTTGTGTGCTGACTTCCTGAACTAGATTTAATCCTGCCATGCTGGGAGCTTCTTGTACTTTTTTCAGCAATTCGGCAGGATCGAGGATTTCGGTGGAAATAGCGCCGTTCATGGCCCCAGCAGAGCGCAGTCTGCGGGTGAGCGATCGCGTATCGATGCCGTAAATGCCGGGAATGTTGTGTTGTTTCAGGTAGTCGGGTAAGGATTGGGTAGATCGCCAGTTGCTGGGACGTGAGGAGATGTTACGCGCGATCGCGCCTCTGACTTGAGGACGATTTGATTCTTCATCTTCCAGGTTGACACCAGTGTTGCCTAATTCTGGATAAGTGAATGTAACGATCTGACCGCAGTAGCTGGGGTCTGTCAAAACTTCCTGATAGCCAGTTATGCCAGTGTTAAACACCACTTCGCCAATGGCTGTTCCAGAAGCACCAAAAGACCAACCTTTGTAGGACGTGCCATCAGCAAGTACGAGTAAGGCACTTTGAGCAGAAGAAGGAGGCATAAGGTAATGCTGAGTTTTTGGTTGTTAGTTGTTAGTGGTAAGTTATCATCTCACACCCAGTTAGGGTAGAAGTGTGTATTAGGATGCGATCACATCTACGCTCATCTGCTGTTATCTGGTGGCGAGATGACCAAGTTTCGAGGAAGGCGATCGCATCTCACAGATAAGCTTCAGCCCTGAGATTGACAAACTTGACCTCATTAGTTCTCATCTCCCAGTTTTTTTTGAATCAGTCTATTGAATAGAGAAGATTATCCGATTGCTCTCTACTCGGCTATATAGTAATTCTCGGCATTGTGAGCCAGCCCTTCAGATACCCGACTTCTTTAACAAGCCCGATATCTTACCTTCACGAATCATTTATGACTTCTATATTTTCCAATAAAATAGTAAAGCTCGTCCAACCTTCACCACTTTCTACTCTAATTTCTCCCCCCAATTGCTCAACTAACTTTTTCACCAAGGCTAAGCCTAATCCAGTTCCACCTTGTTTCCAAGGGTCTGCATTGGGAACCCGATAAAATTTATCAAAAATATGGGGTATTTCAGTAGTTGGAATCTCTGCTTGATTGCTGACTTCAAAGCTGGTTGTTGATGCAGTATGTTGCGGGTTATATAAATCGATATCCTGTTTGATGTTAAACCGAATTTCACCATTAGATGGAGTGTATTTGCAGGCATTGTTAAGGAGTTCCGCTAAAAGCCGCCCCAAACTATCTGGACTGGACATAATTGGCAGAATGTCAGGCTGTAAATCAATGTTAAAGACTTGTTGACGCTCTTGAATTCGTGATAAAAACGGTTTGATAATGCTAGGTATGTAATCTTGTAGAATTATCGACTCGACAAACACAGGATAACGATTAGCTTCCAGGCGTTGCAAATCCAGCAAGTCGTTGATCAAGTTAGCTTCTCTAGCACACTCAGCTTCTAAAATATCTAGATACTGTTTATGCCGTTCTGGAGTGGGAGCTAGCTTTAGCATACGAATTGCTAGCTTTATATTAGAAATAGGAGTACGAAGTTCGTGGGATACGGTACTCAAAAAGTCATCTTTAAGCTGATGTAGACTTTTTAGCTCTTCTACTTGGGCTTGGGCAGCTTGGTAAAGTCGAGCCTGACGAATAGCGATCGCGCATTGATTTGCAACTTGCTGTAATAATCGAATTTCTAGTTCACTATAGTTATAATTTGGTCGTTGGAATAACCATATATCAGCCAGGATACCCTGGTCATCAAAAACAGGACACGCAAGAATCGCTGCATGAGGGCGACCAAACTTTGGGGCTAATTGACAAAACTGTAAACATTGCCCTTGTAACAGAGATTGATGAATTCCAGATAACTCTTCTAATTCAATCCTAGAACCTTGAGTAGAAGGCCAATGAAGTTGGGCATATTCATAATTGATAACTAACGTTTTTTGCTCTATATCATATAGAGCAGCAGCACAACATTCGGCAGCAAGTACAGAAGCTAACTCTTGGACAACGTTTTGCAAAATCTGTGCTTCATCTAAGTTGTCACGAACTCTGTCTGTAATCCGTTTTAATGTTGCTTCAAAGTCGAGGGATTGCTTTAGCTGAAGTGTCCGTTCTTGTAGTTCGGCTGTTCGCTGTTCAACCCGAAGCTCTAGCTCCTCATTTGCCTTTTCAAGAGCAGTAAAGGATGTTTGCAATTGAGTCGCCATTTGGTTGTAAGCTTGAGCTAGAACTTCTAGTTCGTTAATGCCGTTTACTTTAACAGTTTGGTCTAACTTCCCATTGGCAATTTCCTGAGAGGCAGAGATTAAATGGGCAATCGGTCGGGTAATGTATTGAGAGGTCAACACCCCCATAACTGTAGCGAATATCAATGCCGCTAAACATAGCAAAATCGTGGTTCGTGTGTTGGCTTCTATGTGTTCCATGAAGTCAGCTTCTGGAACCACTACGACGATTACCCACTCCAGCCCGTAGCTATCAGTAAACGGTGTCACCTGTGCAAATTGCTGCTTACCTTCAATTTCAAAGTCAAGCTGCTGGCTATGGCGAATATTATTAAAGTTACCAAAGCGTTCCTTTAAATACTGGGCTGTTAGACGAGTCACAAGATTTCTACTAGCGATCGCTGCCAATCTTTCCCGTTTCTGTTTTCCTTCCTCTTGATGTAAAATGAAAGGCTGCTCAGCCGTTGAGCTTGCTACCAAGTTTCCAGAACGTTCGACAATAAACATTTGTCCAGTGCGACCAATCTTTAAGCCATCCAGGAAATCTCCCAGTTCTGAGAGAGACAATGTTGCATTGGTAACCCCAAGTAAAGTACCTGCGTCATTATAAAAAGGTCGGGTTGCACTGATTGCCAACCCTGATGATGAGAAGTATGGATAAATCTCAGTCCAGGTAGGTTTATTTCCTTTCACAGCCTTTATATACCAGGGGCGAGTGCGAGGATCAAAGGTTGTGTTAACTTGAACTAGCCTGCCGCGATTGCCCTGGCTATCAGTGGTGTAAGTGTGATAATTACTACTGGTTGATTGGTCGATAACTCGGATGACTAATGAACCATCATCAAGCCGATCGACTGAATGAATTTCTCCCTGCTCACTTCCAAAGGCAATCGGACTTAGAGATTTGAATAACTGCATTTGCCGCCAGAAATGACGTTCTAGACGCAAAGAGTTCTGCAAATTCAAATTGCCAGAACGGGCAGAATCGGCGTTTATTTGGGTAACAAGTTGAGGTGTCTCCATATAATCGGAGATATGTTGATGAATTCGGGCTGTAACTTCGCTTCTCAGTTGGGCTGCAACCTCATTGACTGCTTTCTGACCGTTCCTTAAAGAGAAGTATGCTGTTAGCCCGACAGCAACAGAGAGTTGAAAGATAAAGGGAACTATCAGAGCGACACGAAGTGGTACTCTTAATGAACCTTTAAGGATTAAATTCGAGAATGTTTGCAGCCGCATTAGTGCTTCTCAAGATATGCGCTTAAGAGCGAGGGAACTAAAGAATCTCTCAAGTCGGTCTAGATAGTCGAATGTCCCTGTAGAATGCCCTACTTCTAACATAGCTTCCAATTAAGGTAAGGATACATTAAACATCTCCAGAAATTTGACTTCAGCCTAAGCTTGAACAGTATTCCAGTCTAATTTTTGGAGATGTCTATAGTAGTGCTACACAAAATACGAGTCACCAATTAAGGGCAGGGTGGGTATTGCCTACCTTATTTATTTGTAGGACAATCGCTTTCCTTCAGGCTTGGTCATCTCCTCCCCAGGTAACAGGGGATAAAGGCTATAAATGCGATCGCATCTTTATTTATTTAGGTCTAAGAATTTTTTTATATCCAATCTACTAAAGGATAGATGACAATAAAATAGTTGATGAGAATTAAATGCAGATATTGTGAAGTCTCCTCACGCCCGTGCAGCAATCATTTTGCTTTCAAGTACGCTGGCACTCGTAAGTTTTGGCTGTAGCCAAGACAATGCTGCCACTCCTCAGAGTCCATCAGCAACTCCCGTCTCGGCTTCTCCTCCTGCCAAGAAGCCTCCAACTGCTAGTGCAAAGCAGGTGTCCAAACCTGCCTCAACTAAATCTAAATCTCCGGCAAAGACACCATCTAAGCCGCAGTTATCGCCGCAAGCCGCCGCCGACGCTTATGTGCGGGCGATTGACTCTGCTGAAAGCGCCAGCAGCATCAGTCTGTCTGCTCAGTCAAAAGAGGATTGGCAATTAGTTATCAGCAGCTGGCAACAAGCGATCGCTTTTATGAAAACGATTCCGGCTTCTAGTCCTTATCATGCGATCGCTAAAACCAAAATCCCCCAATACCAGCGCAATCTTACCTATGCCCAGAACAAGGCAAATCCTCCCAAACCCAAACCTCAGCCTGTGGTAGTAGCGAAAGCGCCTATAGGAAGTTCCAAACCTCGGCTTCTGAGAAACGGTGTTTATCAAGCCCCAATCAAACGGCGAGAAGGTGGCACCCCCGTGATTGATGTCACCTTTGACGGGAACCGGACTTTTGAAATGATTGTGGATACTGGTGCTTCCGGCACCTTGATTACCCGACGCATGGCAGCTGCACTCAGAGTAGTACCTGTATCGAGTGCCAAGGCGCAGACTCCCAATGGTGTAGCAGAATTTCCTCTGGGTTATGTCAAGTCTATCGGAGTTGGCGGAGCAATCAAGAAGAATGTGCTGGTAGCGATCGCTTTACCAGATATGGAAGTTGGACTATTGGGGCATGACTTCTTTGAAGGTTATGACATCACAATTAAACGTAACGTGGTTGAGTTCCGTCCCAATTAACCAAAGTTGTGAGTTGTCCTTAAGAGTTGGAATGTTGAATTCCAACTCTTAACTGATCGCTGGCTAATCCTGAAGAAACTGAATTAATCGTTCCAACTTAGACCAAGCAGCACCGCTGTTTAAGATTTCCTTTGCCAGAGAAACGCCCTCTGCATGATTGCCCATCGCTACCATACCGCCAACTTGGAGTGCTAATGCCGCATTCAAAGCCACTACATCCTGTTGCGCTGACGTTCCTTTCCCTTGGAGTACATCTTGCAAAATCGCCACATTTTCTAAAACATCTCCACCCCGGATTAACGCCGTAGGTGCCATTGTTAAGCCTAGTTCTTGGGGATTCAGCGTCAACAACTCCACTTCACCCCCAGACAACACCGCCAAGTCTGTGACATCAGCAAGACCAGCTTCATCCAGTTTCTCGCGCCCGTGTAAGACAATACCCTGCTGAATTCCTAATTGCCCCAAAGCATGGGCAATGGTACTTACCAATTTTGGATCGAACACCCCAATCACTTGACCTGTGGGGCGTAACGGATTTACTAACGGCCCAAGTAAATTAAAGACTGTCCTGACTTTTAGCGTTCGCCGTAGCGGTGCTACTACCTTCAAGGCAGGGTGCCAACCGGGTGCAAATAGAAATGTGATGCCCACTTCCTGAAGAGCTGCCTGTACCTTCTGTGGCGTGGCGTTCAGGTTTACTCCCAGCGCTTCCAGCACATCAGCGGAACCGACTCGGCTAGAGGCAGAACGATTGCCATGTTTTGCCACCGGAACGCCCGCAGCCGCGGCAACAAAAGCAACTGCTGTAGAGATATTAAAGGTTGATGCCCCATCTCCACCAGTGCCACAAGTGTCAATTAGGTGATTGGAAGCTGGGGATTGGGGGCTGGGAAGGGCGAAGGATTGCGATTGCAAAACTTGAGCCATGCCACTCAACTCTTCAGCAGAGACACTCTTTGCTTGGAGAGCAGCTAAAATCGCTCCTGATAGCACTGGTGGAATTTCTTCCTTTAACCATCCCTGCATCAATTCTGCGGCTTGATCGCGCGAGAGCGATCGCCCGTCTAACAACTGTTGCAATAAGCTAGACCAGATGGCTGAATCCGTTTGAGTCGTAGCGCCAGCGGCATCGGTTGCCACAGATGAAGAGGAGTAAGTCATAGACAGGTCAGTAGTTGATGCGTTGCCTTCAGCGATATCAAGCTAAAAGTACCGCTAAAGCCTAGTAGCAGCTTACTGCAAAACTGTTTCTAATCCTACAGGCAGTCTAGTACCCCCAGGCAGGGTTGTTTTTTCCTTTCCCCAATTTTAATCCGTAAAATTACTTAACTTTATCCTGTGCTTTCGGGTGACTGAAGCTTTTTCTAGGTATTTTTTCGCTTTTAAATTATAAATTATACGTGGTATTTTTCATGTGTATATTATGAATCACTTGTTATTTTTGTATCATTAGAGCTAGTGAAAAAATGTCTTTTATAGTTAAGTTGCCAAATCGCTATCCAAATTTTTCACCAACTCAGTTTAACCGCCTAACCAGTCGCTTAGGTATTAGACAGAAAATCGTTTATGGGTATAGTTTAGCGATTAGCATTGCCATTCTGGGCGGAACTACTGGCATTATTTTCCAACAATACAATTATACGCGGGCGGCAGAACAAGTTGAGAAAGTGCGTGTCAGGATAAATTCTCTAAATAATTTACAAACAGCTATTTTACAGGCTCGCTCTCAACAACGAGAATTACTTCTTATATCAAATGATATCGAAGAATTAGAGCAAGAAAATCCGATTTTTATTCAAGAAGTTCTTAAACTTAAAGAATTAATAAAAGAAACTCAAATTTTTCTAAATAATTCTACTCCATACTTTAAAGACTTGGGCGAAGACAAGGAAGACCTGGCTCGACATTATGCCCAGCTAACATCTTTAATCAATAAATATGAAAACATACTCCAAATTTATGATCCAGAACTAAAGACAGTGCTGGAGGGAATTGAACCGTCTACTGTAAAGACAAAGAAGCTTCCATCAGCACAGCAAGCGCTCACCAAGTTTATTAATGGTAAAACTACTGTCCGCTTGAATTATCTCACAGACGAGCTGTCAAAACTAATTAATCTCTATCAAGAACGAGAAGCAAAAGCAGGAGATAGACTTTACGATGAAGCCGGGGATCTGGGTAGCCTTATTATTATTATTAGTTTGCTGGTATCAGCAGCGATCGCAGTTATTTTAGCAGTTTATACCAGTAAAGCGATCGCGCAACCCATTGAAGCTATCACCAAAGTTGCTCAACAAGTAACAGAGGAATCAAATTTTAACCTCCAAGCACCCGTGACGACTGAAGATGAAGTTGGGAAGTTGACAATTTCTCTCAACCAAATGATCCGGCGAGTTGCAACTTATACCCAAGACATAAAGCAAAAACAACACCAGCTTGATAATTTCTTCAATATTTCGTTTGATATGCTCTGTATAGCTGGTTTCGACGGTTATTTTAAGTTCGTCAACCCAGCTTTTGAAAAAACGCTTGGCTACACAATCGAAGAACTCCTTAGCAGCCAATTCATCGATTTCGTTCATCCTGAAGATAAAGCAGCAACTATCGCCGAATCAGAAAAACTTTCCACAGGTATAACAACGTCTTACCACTTCCAGAATCGCTATCGCTGCAAAGATGGTTCCTACAAATGGCTGGCGTGGACATCTGTGCAGTCTCCCCAAGAAAAGTTAATTTATGCGAGTGCGCGTGACATTACTCCTACTAAAGTTGCGGAGGAAGCATTGCGTGAACAAACAACTAAACTTTCTCAAACTCTGCAAGAACTGCAACAAACCCAATCTCAACTAATTCAAACTGAAAAAATGTCCAGTCTCGGCCAGATGGTAGCTGGGATTGCTCATGAAATCAATAACCCAATTAACTTTATTTACGGCAATCTTGAACATACCAGCGAATATCTTCAAGATTTGCTTAGATTAGTGCATATTTATCAGCAGCACCCATATTCATCTCCTGAAATTGAGGAGGTTAGTGAGGAAATTGACCTAGAATTTATTACTGAAGATGTACCTAAAATGTTGTCTTCTATGAAGGTAGGAGCTAAGCGAATTCAGCAGATGGTTTTATCTTTGCGAAACTTCTCGCGTCTAGATGAAGCCGAGGTTAAAGACGTTAACTTACACGAAGGTATTGATAGCACGTTGTTAATTTTGAGCAACAAATTAAAAAAAGAAGTTAAAGTGATTAAGCAATATGGTAATTTGCCTCTAATTGAGTGCTATCCAGCGCAAATTAATCAGGTATTTATGAATATTATTAGTAATGCTATTGATGCGCTATTAACTGATGAAAAAAAATCAAATAAGCAAATAATAATTAAAACCATAAAAACTTCTGACAACAAAATTCAAGTGCGAATTCGGGATAATGGTTCAGGAATCCCATCGCCTATTAAAGATAAAATATTTGACCCATTTTTTACTACTAAGCCAGTAGGTCAAGGTACAGGTTTAGGACTTTCGATTTGCTACCAAATCATTGAAAAGCATGGAGGAAAAATTTCTGTAAATTCCCAAATAGGTGAGGGAACGGAGTTTGCGATCGCTCTTCCACTGAAACAGACATCTTCTCAACCCGTCTCGGCTTAATTTTAAGCTGTCATACCTACCGGGTGTAAGTATAGTGAAGCATCTGGAGTAATTTGCCAAGCTGGGGCTTTATAGCCTTTTGTTGCATATGCTATAGCAATAGTGACATCCGTCCTACGATCGCGATCGCACCACCCCGTATTACTCGTAATTGTATACAGACTTTATACATGACCTATTATATCCAGAAATTAATGCTTAAAATGCCAGTATATTCAAATCAAACCCAACTTACTCCCAAAAATGACTAGCCAGGATCTAAAAGTACAGAACACTGAGCAACAGCTAATACAAACGCCTTTACGGGACGAAGAACTATTTCGGATCGTAGCAGATACCGCCCCCGTAATGATTTGGTTATCTGGCACTGACAAACTCTATTATTACTTCAATCAAATCTGGCTAGATTTTACCGGGAGAACAATAGAAAAAGAGATGGGTAATGGCTGGGCGGAAGGCGTTCATCCAGAAGATTTGCAGCATTGTTTAGATATTTATATTACAGCCTTTGATGCCCGTGAAAAATTCCAGATGGAATATCGCCTTTTGCGTGCTGATGGCGAGTACCGCTGGGTTTTGGATACAGGAACGCCTCGGTTTCTACCGGATGGCAGCTTTGGGGGTTACATTGGTTCCTGTGTTGATATTAGCGATCGCAAGCAAACTGAAGCTGAACGTTTGCAACTGTTAAATGCAGTTGAAGCAAGCTTAAACGAAATTTATATTGTTAATGCCAAAACTCTTCGCTTTCAGTATGTTAACGCGGGTGCTAGGCGCAACCTGGGCTATTCTCTGGAAAAGATGCAAACTCTTACACCCCTTGACATCAATCCAGAGCTAGATGAAGCTTTTTTTTGGAACTTGGTTGCACCTTTAGTACAACATGAGCAAGAAAAACTAGAGTTTCAAACAGTCCACCAGCGTGCTGATGGCAGTCTTTATCCAGTAGAAGTACACATACAACTGATTGTGCAAAATGGACAATCAGTATTTTTAGCTGTTATTCTCGATATTTCAGAGCGCCAACGGGCAGAAGAAGCTTTGAAACAGTCGAATGAAGTCTTAGAAAGTAGAGTAGAAGAACGTACAAATATCTTAAAAAATGCGATTAATCGTTTAAAAGCTGAGGTCGCTGAACGAAAACAGGCAGAGTTAGCATTGCGAGAATCTGAGGAGCGTTATCGTCGGATTATTGAAACAAGCTTAGAAGGCGTTTGGATTATTGACAGTGATAGCAAGACCAGCTTTGTCAATCCCAGAATGGCAGAAATGTTGGGCTACAGCGTCCAAGAAATGCACGGGAAGTCGCTGTTTGATTTTATGGATGATGAGGGAAAGGCGATCGCATCCGCCAATGTGGAACGTCGTCGCCAAGGCATTAAGGAAAATCATGATTTCAAATTCACTCGCAAAGATGGCTCTCCTATGTGGGCAATCGTTTCCACAAAACCCATCTTAGACTCACAAGGTGAGTATTTGGGTACTTTGGGGATGATTACAGACATCACAGAACGCAAAACCACTGAAGATGCACTGCGCTCAAGCGAACAACGATATCAAATATTAGCTAAATTGTCCCCAGTAGTCATATTTCGTGCAGATGCGCGAGGAAATTCTGTGTATGCTAACCGGCAGTGGCGTGAGATTACTGGGCTAACAAAAGAAGGAACACTGGGAGAAGGTTGGATAAAAGCCCTACATCCTGACGATCGCGATCGCGTATATTCCGAATGGCATCAAGCTGTAACGAATAATTTATCTTTTCAATCCGAGTTTCGGCTGATTCGAGCCGATGGGTTGGTAACTTGGGTTTTAGCTCAAGCAGCAGCTGAAATCGGGTCAGAGGGATTGAAAAGCTATGTCGGCACTATGACTAATATTAATCATAGCAAAGCTGCTGAGGAAGCACTACGACAATCGGAAGTACGGCTGAGAGAAAAAGCCAACCGGGAAAATTTGCTAAACCGTATCACTACCCAAATTCGCAACACTCTCAACCTGGATACAGTTTTGGAAACCACAGTGCAGGAAATCCGTAGCTTATTGCAGATTGAGCGCTGTCACTTCGCCTGGTATTACCAGGACAGAGAAGAACCTGGTTGGGAGGTGATTAAGGAAGATCGACATCCGGATCTTCCCGATTGCACAGGTTACTACCCGGCGGCGGTGGTGGGGCTAATCGCGGAAAAACTTTTGGATCTGGAAATAGTGCGGATGGATGATGTCTACAAAGAAAGCGATCGCGTTTGGCAGGAATTTATGCGCTCTCTTAACTATGCCTCGGTGTTGGTGCTGCCAATTCAAACTCTCTCAGGTACTATCGGCGTTATTAGTTGTAGTAATTCTACACCAAGAGCTTGGAGCGATGCCGAAGTAGAACTGCTTTGTGCGGTTACAGATAACCTTGCGATCGCTATTAACCAAGCCGAACTCTACGCCGCTACCCGCACCGCCGCCCGACAATTCCAAGAACAAGCAACCAAACTCGAACAAACTTTATACGAACTCCAGCAAACCCAAGCCCAACTCGTGCAAACCGAAAAAATGTCCAGCTTAGGGCAGCTAGTTGCTGGGATCGCCCACGAAATTAACAACCCCGTCAACTTCATCTACGGCAATCTGATTCACACTGATAATTACATCCAAGACCTGCTTAACCTACTACATCTCTATAACAAAAACTATCCTAATCCCACTGCGGAAATTCGAGACGAGATAGAAGCAATCGATGTAGATTTCCTCATCGAAGACCTACCCAAAATGCTGTCTTCAATGAAAGTCGGTGCTGAACGCATTCGTCAAATTATCTTATCTCTGCGTAATTTCTCACGACTCGATGAAGCAGAAATGAAGGCAGTTGATATTCACGAAGGTATTGATAGCACCCTACTAATTCTGCAAAATCGTCTGAAAGCTAAGACAGATCACCCCGGCATTCAACTAATCAAAGAATACGGCAACCTGCCGCAGGTAGAGTGCTACGCTGGACAGTTGAACCAAGTATTTATGAATCTGATTGCCAATGCGATTGATGCTTTGGAACTGGAGACTTGTGATTTGGCATTAGGCACTGGAAAAGATTCTTCCCAGTCCCCAATCCCCACAATTCGGATTTCTACCAAAGTGCAAAACAACAATCAAGTTGTGATTCGGATTGCAGACAACGGGCCTGGGATGACACAAGCAATGAAACAACAACTGTTTAATCCCTTCTTTACTACCAAACCAGTAGGCAAAGGCACTGGGCTTGGTTTGTCAATTAGTTATCAAATTATTGTCGAAAAACACGGAGGCGAATTGAACTGCATCAGTGCGCCTGGAAAGGGTACAGAATTTGCAATTAAAATTCCCATTCGGCAGATTTAAAGATTAGCAACAGTTTTATTTAGAATTAACCAAACTTTACTGAATTCTTAATCTTGAGAGTGTTAGTCTGTGTAAACCTTGATGATGAATAAAAGCAATGGTTATCCGCATCTGGCGAATTTTAGCTACATTTTCAATTTTAGGTAGTTTGGGCGCGATCGCTTCCCCAGCTTTATCTGAACCTACGAAAATCGATCTCTTCCTCAGCCCCAACTCCAATCAACCTTATGAAAAAGTTGTCGAAGAAGCAGAAACCGTAGCCACTATCTCTATCGACCAAGAATTATCACAAAGCCCGGAGACTACCCAAATTTATCTCCGAGTTTTCGGCGACGTTAAAGGACAAATCGTCCCACTTCTGTTTTCAAAAGTCTCTCGTTCAGATTGGCAGCAAGACCCTAGAATACATCGTTGGACTCGATATTTTATTACTTCTGGATTGCTGCTAGGTTTTGACAGCTCTTCTGTTTCACCCACAGACATTGCTCCTACACGAAGCAGAATCAGACTCGAAGACGATCCCGGCTTTCGAGATGATTAAGCTAACTTCTTTCTCGTTCCCAGGCTAGAACCTGGGAATGCGAACGATAAGGCTATAGCCTCATCTATTTTTTCCAATAATTGTAGTGACACCTCTATCATAAAATATTTAGTTAAGTATAAGTTGAGTAGGGCAGCAACGAACCAAAAATAATTATTTATATAGAATTTTCCTCTGCCTTAGAAACATTATCTTTATTAAAAAGCTACCTTGGTGAAATCCAACCTATATTTACTTTATCAGCCATCGCGATAATCAAAGCCTGTAACCGAAAAAAAAACGATAAAAAAGTAGGAGCGCAATTAATTGCACCCCTACAACAGGCAACAACAGTTAAAATCTAAATCTAAGAAACAAAATCTCTTTTTTTCTTACCCCGCTTCAACATCGAAACTGTTCCCACTCCAAAAAGTAGCATACCCAGCGTAGGTGTAGTCTCCGGAACAACTTGCGCCTTATCAATCAACAAAGCTGAAATACGTGTTGCCTCTCCTGCATCCACAACCCCAATTCCTAATGTATATTCCCCAGAAGTTGGAATCTTGTAAGAGAAAGTCTTAAATCCAGTCTCATTAGCAAGGCTAGTAGAAGAACTTTGAAATTCTGAAATTGTATCTGCCAA
This sequence comes from Trichocoleus sp. FACHB-6, assembly GCF_014695815.1. NCBI lineage: Bacteria > Bacillati > Cyanobacteriota > Cyanophyceae > Leptolyngbyales > Trichocoleusaceae > Trichocoleus > Trichocoleus sp. FACHB-6. The sequence continues at coordinate 51,495 of NZ_JACJOY010000130.1, read as the reverse complement.
AGTGAAAAGTTGGGTGCCGGAGTCTGACTTTAGGGATACGAAAGCAAAATCATTGAAGTCAGGATAGGTAAGATCGTCAACAGCCGCTTCCCCAACAGACTCATTTGTGAGAAAATTCCAAGAGAAAGATAAAACCTGTCCAGAACCTGCTCTAAAAGTCTGTTTTATTGCCGAACCCTCAATAGGTTCTGCTGTAGCAATATCATATAAAGACTTATCTCCTAAAAATGTTGAGAAACCAAGGAATCCCTCTAAACTAGATTCTTCAGCAAAGCCAGAAATGAAGGCAACAGGCGCTGCATCCCCACCAAAAATTTCAATTGAGTTATTATCAAAACCAATCACTTCGCGGTAAGCAGTTGATAGAAAAGCTTGAGAATTTCCTTGTACTGTTCCACTGCCAAAAGCAGAATTTTCTATTCTGTAGTCGCCTAGGGTTTGCCAACTACCGAAGCCTTCTTCAAATCCGCCATTTAAAATTACAGCATTTGCTGCATCAGGCAAGGCTACACTTGCAAACAGTGCAAGCGTAGTAAAATAGGTAATGCCCCTCATTTGTTACTCCTTATTTGCTTAGGTTTAAACGCGATCGCTTTATCTGCTGCTAATTTCTAGCAGCTTGACTCAAATTAAGTCTAGTATATTTACTGACGTACTTAGATTAAAAGCATTAAACATTAAGTAAGCTTTAATAGAAGGTTAAGAACTTCTAAATTGATGTTTAACTCTGATTTTGAAAACTTCTTAAGAACTTTAATGTCTTGTTAGTCTTTTATTAACCAACTCATTAAAGACCCTTAATTTTACGTAAGTAGTATTTATGGTGTGCGTGTAAACACGCAAATGATTTTTACCCGTCGGGCGTGGAGGGAGCCGTTACCTGTGTTAAGGAAAGCGCACAGTAGGTATTATTCCTATCCCAGCTCAAACCACACCGATGTTGTTAGGTAATGGTGTGTTAACTAGCGGTTGACATAATTGCTGTGACTTGACTATAAGTTCCCAGCATTTTTTGTGCGCCAGTATTGCGATTCCTTAATGAGGGTTTTTCATGTCTAAGCTTAGTCGGAGGCAGCTACTTGTTTTCTTTGGAGCCAGTGCTGGTGCTGCGGTACTAGCTCCTGCTGTAGAAAACAGAATTTTTGGGCTTGATTCAGGCATCGCTGAAGCAATACAGCCTCTGAAATTTACGCCATTGCGTCTGCCACATCCTTTGCCAATTTACACAGAGCAGAACAGCTATTACGCAACAGCAATTGGTCAGGGAACAGTAATAAATAAATCAGCAGATCCTAGATTAGGAACTTACAACGTTCTTGATGACGTTGTAGTGCCGCCGGAATACGAACGTTATGTAATTGTACGCTGGGGCGATCGCGTCTTCCCTAACCAAGAAGAATACTTTGGTTACAACAACGACTACACCGGCTTTATTCCCCTCAATGGTAGGAACCCCAACGACGGCTACCTTTGGGTTAACCACGAATATGTCTCCTACCCATTTTCTTTTGCCGCCCCAGGCACATCAGAGGATTTAGCACAATTCCCCGAATCGTACCCTTTGGTTATTGGGCAAAATTTGCCGAGTGACAAAACGAATCTCGAACTGTTGGGCGAATTTTTGTACAACATGGGTGGCTCTATCGTTCGGATTGCCCGCGCAGACCGTGGTGGACGCTTTTCTGTTGTCCGTGATCCTAAAAATCGACGCATCCACCATCTCTCAGGTTTAGGGATTAACTCCCAGCGTTCCGATGCCTATAAAAATGTCACATCCTGGGGTTCAAAGAGCTACCAGCAAGGGGATCAAAATTACCTAATTGGCACTGGCCCAGCCGCAGCTGAAGTTTTCCCTCTGAGTTCAGATGGACTGGGTAACAAAATTATCGGCACTGGATACAACTGTTCTGGCGGCACCAGTCCTTGGGGAACCATTCTATCTGCTGAAGAGAACTTCCAAGCTAGTACCGCCTTCTTCGTTGGAGTAACAGAACCCGTAAACGCCAACGGTACACAGACGGGTTATATTGCAGGCACTACCGGGGCTACCTTTGGCTTGGTCGGGGAAAAATATGGATATATGGTCGAAATTGACCCAGCAGACCCCAATTTCCGCCCCCGCAAACACACCGCATTAGGTCGCTTCCGCCATGAAAATATTGCCATGCGGGTTGAGGCTGGAAAACAATTAGTTGGTTACATGGGTGATGACCGACGCGGAGCTCACACTTGGAAATTTGTCAGTTCCGGTAGAGTTAGCTCTCCCACTGATAAGAACAACAGTCGCTTATTTGAAGACGGCACTCTGTACGTTGCCCGTTACAACCCTAACGGTACGGGTGAATGGATTCCGCTGAGATTAAATACCGCCACCAATCCAATTCCTCCCTCAGTTCTTGCCTCAAGGGAAATTGCCGCATTGGGCAAAGCGACCCGCAATGGCCGTACCCCAATACGACGCTTCGGCCCCACTCAAGACCCTGCACAAGGTAGTGTTTTCCAGGGCGTTGACATAACCAATGAAGCCACGATTCTGCCCGCTTATCGAGGTAAGAAGCTATCAGATTTCTACACCAGCCAGGGTGCTGTGCTAGTGGATGCCTTTTTAGCGGCTAACTTGGTTGGCGGAACTCCGACGGCTCGTCCCGAAGACATAGAAGTTAATCCACGCAATCCCAGAGAAGTGTTCATCGCCTACACAGACGGCGCTCCGGGCAGCGATGGCTATCCTGACTCACGGATCTTTGTAGTTTCTAAGTACAGCGCTGACATTAACGCGCCACAGCCATCTGGGGAACTTATCAAGATTATTGAAGATAGCGCCGATAGCACGGGTACCACCTTCCGCTGGCAGCGATTTGCTAAAGGTGGGGAAGCGGGAGCCAACCCTGGAGATGGTTTCGCCAATGTGGATAACTTAGCGTTTGACAGCCAAGGTAACATCTGGGGTGTCACCGATATGTCTACTAGCGCCCACAATGGTTTTGATGTTGGTGCTGCCGCAACTCCCTTAAACATCGACCATAGGGTAGTGGGTGCTAGCTCGCCTAGTCAAATAGACTCTAATCTCAATGTTGAAACTTCTAACTTGATTGGGGTGTTTGGCAATAACTGGTTGTTCTTCATTCCCACTACTGGGCCTGATGCTGGCGCAGTCGTACCCTTTGCCTATGGCCCACCGCGTTGCGAACTGACTGGCCCAACGTTCATTGGGGATACGCTGATTCTGGCAGTGCAGCATCCTGGTGAAGAGGTGCCATTCACTCCCCAGCAAACTCTGAGTCGAGATATCGAGATTCTGGACTTGACTGGAACCAGCGTCTTTAATCAACGACGCACTGTGCCTCGTGGCAGTAATTGGCCCAGCAACATTGAGGGCAATCCTCAAGGGCCACCACGTCCCTCGGTGATTGGCATTCGCCGCAAACAGTCAAATGGCAGGTTTGTCTAAAAAGCAAAAGCCTGTTAAGTAGAAGGCAAAAGATAAAATTTTCCCTCGTTCTCTGGGTATATGCCTGGGAACGAGGGAAAATTTTAGGTTCGGTTTCCCCGATCGGGAAAATCACTGAGAACGATATGATAGATATGGTCTATTTTGCCAAAATTGGTAAACGCTTGTGCTATCTACGCTTATAGCTGACTTTCGCATCATCTTCGAGCGTGACCCCGCCGCCCGCAACTGGCTGGAGGTTCTGTTTTGCTATCCAGGTTTGCAGGCGCTGGTATTCCATCGCTTTGCTCATTGGCTATACGTCCTGGGAATTCCCTTCATCCCTCGATTGATTTCCCAACTAGCTCGCTTTCTTACTGGCATTGAAATTCACCCCGGTGCTGTAATTGGACGGAGTGTTTTTATTGACCACGGGATGGGTGTGGTGATTGGTGAAACTGCAATTGTGGGAGATTATGCTCTCATTTATCAGGGTGCTACTCTGGGCGGTACTGGCAAGGAGGGCGGCAAGCGTCACCCCACGTTAGGAGAAAATGTCGTGGTGGGTGCTGGTGCTAAAGTTCTGGGTAATATCCAAATCGGCAACAGTGTCCGCATCGGAGCTGGCTCGGTTGTTTTGCGCGATGTGCCTTCCGATTGTACTGTGGTCGGCGTTCCGGGTAGGATTGTGTATCGCTCAGGTGTCCGGGTGAATCCACTGGAACATGGAAGTTTGCCCGATTCTGAAGCCGCGGTGATTCGCGCTTTGGTAGACCGCCTAGAGTCGCTGGAACAACAGTTGCAAGAGCTACAAAATCAACAACCTGCTCATGCGTCCACTCCTGCTCAATTGGTGGCGGCAAATAATTTATCGAATGTTCCAGCAGCCGTGGCTCCCAGTTGTCGCCTTAAGGATGGGGTGATTCAGCAATTCTTGGATGGTGCTGGTATCTAATATTAATAAGGCAAATGTTAGAAGGCAAAAAAATTGTTTTTTTGCCTTCTAATGCTTTATGGATTCACAGCTTGAGTAGTCCAGGTTTGCGAATCTAGGCTGTATAGCCACCGATTTTGCGGTTCGCCTCGCAATTCTAAATGATCTACCTGCACGGGTTCGAGGAGTAGTAGACAAAAATTCGCTAGTGGTTGGGCTGAATCGGGTGGTGGTGGCGAAAAGGCGACGGCATCAGCTCTAGTTTCGCGAGGCGCTGGCCAGGCAAATTGCACGCGAGCGGCATCTGAGAGGTCTTTCCAGGTGGTTTGACGTGCTTGTTGTAGGGCTGGGTTGGGATGCTCTTGTTGTACCAGGGTTAGCCTACCTGCGAGGCGAAATTGTTCGCGGGTGTTGGTGAAGTACCAGCAAGCTTCTCCCCAAGGCTGATGATCAATTTGCTCTGGTTTCTGGCTGCGGGAATCTATGACAAATTTCAGTTGGTTGGTGTCTGGTAGGAATCCCCGAAATACGACGGTACGGTTGGCTGGCCGTCCATCAGCCCGAACGGTTGCTAACTGCAAGTAGCGGCAATGAGGCTGGCTGTCATTGCGATGCAAGGCACCGGCTAAGGGCGATCGCCACGGAGCAAGGGACATTAAAGTAATTTTGAATTGGGAATTGGAAAAAATTCTTACCTAGTTGCTAGTCCTGACTGCAACCTACATATAGCGCATTTTATGTATTTTGGCAAGTTTTGACCCCATATGAGCGATCGCGTATAGTCTTGATCTATCGATCAGTCCCAAAGATAATCTGACTTGAATTATGGTTCGAGAGCTTGAGCGAGTACGCCAAAATAGCAAATTTCCTGAAACTGCACCAGCAGGCTTACCTGTATTTTTTAGAACGTATAGCCGCCGCACAGAAGCTGGGCGCGAGACGTGGGAAGAAGTATGCGCCAGAAGCGTCCGTGGTTTAACCAAATTAGGTAAGCTTACCCCAGAAGAGACAGCCCTACTAGAACGGATGCAGCTCCACCTCAAAGCATTGCCTTCCGGTCGCTGGTTGTGGGTAGGCGGTAGTGAATGGATCGAGCAACAACAAAACTTTTCCGGCGCTTACAACTGCACCAGTACAAATGTACTGGATTGGCGTGCCTTCGGCTTAATGATGGATCTGGCGATGATGGGCTGTGGCACAGGTGCCGTCCTCGAACCAAAATACATTAATCAACTGCCACCCATCCGCAATCGTCTGATTGTAACTATACAAGGGGATGTAGGTAGCACCCAGCCACACCTTCGGCGCGAACAGACAGAAGTTCAGGTGGAAGGTAATAAGGTACTTATTTATGTGGGAGATAGTCGCCAAGGTTGGGTCAAATCTTATCAAACGTTGTTGGAATTATCCACGGATGAACAGTTTTCACAAGAAGTCAACATATCAATTGACTTGAGTGATGTTCGTGCTGCCGGAGAAGCCCTTAAAGGCTTTGGAGGCGTTGCTAATCCTGTTAAGTTACCTGGGCTTTATGAACGCTGTGCGGCAATTTTGAATAAAGCTGTAGGACGGCAATTAAACTCAGTTGAATGCTGTTTGTTAATTGATGAAGCCGCAGTAGTCGTAGTAGCTGGCAACGTGAGAAGGTCAGCTGGCATGAGGCAAGGCATTAGCGATGATGAATTGTTTGCCAGTGCTAAAGGCAATCTTTGGCAGCAGGATGAAAATGGTAACTGGCGGATCGATCCAGATCGAGATGCTTTAAGAATGGCAAATCATACGCGAGTTTTTCACCACAAACCAACTCTTGAAGAGTGTGTAGAAGCTGTTAGAAAACAGTATTACTCCGGTGAAGGCGCGATTCAATGGGCTGGAGAAGCTATAGCTAGAGCTAACTGCGATTTACTATTTTCACCTGAACTAAAAACTGATTTTCTGAAAGCTTATGACCAAGGAAAAGCTCAAGATTGGTTACTAGAACACTACCCCAACATAGATCCTTTGGAGATAGAGCATAGATTAGCTCGTGTTGGGTTGAATCCTTGCGGTAGCCTAGATTTTGCCGCCTAGCCTGGGGACAGGTTAGATAGTCAGAGGGTGAATTGCTGGAAGCCTAAACACAAAAAATGTGCAAGGTAATCAGCAGCCAAGCTCCAGATGTAAGGCAGGATGCCCCAGAGTTGGAGAAGGTTCAGAGACTAGACCTGCGGGAAACCAATAATGGTCAGACAGCGCCCTCCACCTAGATCAGGTGAAGATATAGTCCGATACCACTAGAAATAGTGGATAACAAAATAGGAAATCATTGGCTCTAATTTCCACTGTAATCTTTCGGAGATTCATCTCAATCAAATTGGCCCACATAACTACAAAGAACAAGAGGAAGCTTTCACAGCAGCAGCATTATCAGTAGCCTCACTGTTAAATCACGAATTTGTCGAAGAACGTTACCGAAAGTCACGCGAACTCGATCCGATTGTCGGCGTATCTTTTACAGGATTGTTCGACTTTTTTGTGATAGCTTTTGGCGTGGATTGGTTGCGGTGGTGGGAAGCTGGACGACCCGAAACCGTTGAAGGATTGGAGTTGAAGCGACAAGAACAAGAATATTTGACTCGTTGGCGAGAAATTGTGCATCGAACCGTGTGGGATTATTGCGATCGCCATTCCCTAAAACGCCCGAACCGTTGCACCACAGTTCAGCCTTCTGGCACGAAATCTTTACTAACAGGCGCTTCCCCTGGTTGGCATCCCCCGAAGGCGCAACGTTTCCTGCGGCGCATCACATTTAGAAAGAATGACCCTGTAGCCTTAGCGTGTATCGACTACGGTTACAATGTCGTTCCGTCTCAGTCTGACAAAGATGAAAATGGCAATCTCCTGAACGATCCCTTCGATCCCCGATGCACGGAATGGCTGGTGGAAATTCCCGTCGCCGTACCTTGGGCTGATTTGCCTGGTGCTGATCAAATCGAGATCGGCAAATTTAGCGCGATCGCGCAAATGGATTTCTATATGCAAGTCCAAAAATTCTTTGTGCGACACAACACCTCAGCCACCATTGAGCTGCGCGAACATGAGATAGAAGCTTTAGGTAGTAGCATTTACGAAGCTATTCAAAATGATGAAGGCTACATCTCAGCCGCACTTTTGGCACGTTTCGATGCTCACCAAACCTTCCCGCGCTTGCCATTTGAGCCAATCACAAAACAGCAGTACGATCAGTTCAAGCAAGAAGTGGAACTGCGACGGCAGAATGAAAATTTTCATGCTGCCTTAAGTCGCTACGATGCTGGCTACTCAATGGAAGCTGGCCCTGCTGGGTGTGATTCCGATAAGTGTCTTTTCTCGGAGCAAAAGTAGGTATAGGGGAGGCAAAAAGAGTCAGATTGTCAATACGGATTGGTTAAGCTTCCATCCCCCACCTGCGGTGATCCCGTGTTTTAGGGGTGAAGCGGGTAACTTTTTAGAAGATGTCTGAAAAGTCATAATCGATAGCCTTAGACGGTCTTAGTCCCCCTTGAAAAGGGGGACTAAGACTTAATTCTCCTCCCTTTTCTCTGGCATTGTCATACCCCTATGTAGCGCGAATGAATGTAAGTTATTTAACCGACATTCCTCACCGACAAGTTATTGGTTCCTGCTCTTGCCAAGCCAAGCCTCCATTCAAACACGCTAGGATCGATCTAGAAAAATCAATTGTTTAACCCACAACCCCAGGAGACTCTTAAATGTTTCTCGATGAACTGACACCAGTATTTAAAGAATTCACCAAACACCCAGCAGCTTTCTTAGGCGGGTTTGTCTCTGGCATCCTCCGACTCAACCTGAATGACGATCCAGTTAAAAGCTGGCTCGACGGAGAAGCTGGGGTTACCTCCTATACATCCTCTAGCACAAACAGTGATAACGGCAGAAGCAGTGGACCTCAGTCAATTTCTATTGACTAACTCTCAGTAGTGCTGAGTCCCGAATAAGTAGTGTTATTTGGACTCAGCACTATTAGAATTCTTGTTAAATGTCATAGAAAATCAACATTAAAAAAGCTGCAACTGTGTAGGCTAGATGACCTTACACAATAAAATTAGTAGGCTATGATAGGACGAAATATAAAAGTTCAGCCCTATCAATGGTTGGGTTTACGACTCGTGTAGCCGCACTTGTAGGCTTGGGTCATAAAATTTCATCATTGGTAAATAATGCTTGACCTTGATTTATAGTTCGCGTCTGACCATGTAAAGGTTCTGAACTTGAGTTCCTCTTTCAGCCTTATCCATCGACATGACCATTTACATCGGAAACCTGTCTTACCAAGCTACGGAAGAAGATTTAAAAGCAGTCTTTGCAGACTACGGTGCTGTCAAGCGAGTTTTGTTGCCGACAGACCGAGAAACAGGACGTATGCGAGGGTTTGCTTTCGTTGAAATGACAGATGATGCCCAGGAAGAAGCCGCCATTGCCGAATTGGATGGCGCTGAGTGGATGGGACGTCAGCTAAGAGTTAACAAAGCACGGCCGAGGGAGGACGATCGCAGCGGCGCGAAGCGAGCCAGATTTTAATTAGTCATTAACGCTTCGGTGGAACTTTACAGATTAGAACCCTTTTAAAAGGGAGCTAAATTTGTACAGAGCAAGTATGCGATCGCCTAACCCCCCTTATAAAGGGGGGCTAAGAAAAAGGTGCAAAAAGTTGCCTTTATTAGTCATTGGTCATTAACACGGAAAACAAAAGACTAATGACATAAATTTCAGTCTCCAAGGCAAATTCCTAAGCCTCTGGCAGTTTTGACCAGAGTATCATTGGGATCTACTGCCCTGTATTGTCCAATTGCTTCAGCAATTGGTACGCTGACAACTTCGCGGTTTTGCCAGGTGACAACTTGATCGTACTTGCCATCGGCAATCAAATCGACTGCCGCTACGCCAAAGGCTGTCCCCAGTAATCGATCCAGCGACGAGGGGATACCGCCGCGCTGAACGTGTCCTAATACTGTGACGCGAGTTTCGGCACCGCTAGAGATAGAAATTTGCTCTGCCAGGTACTGACCAATTCCGCCTAATCGACATTCCCCAAATCGATCCATATTTTTAACTGGATTACCTTCGAGTGTGCAGACGGCTTCTGAGACAATGACGATGGAGAAGTTTTTTCCTTTCGACTGGCGATCGCGTATTTTGTCACAGACCTTTTCCAGGCTATAAGGGATTTCTGGGATCAAAATAATATCAGCACCGCCAGCAATCCCAGCATTCAGGGCGATATGACCAGCATCGCGCCCCATTACTTCCAAAATCATTACCCTGCTGTGACTGGCGGCGGTAAAATGCAGCCTGTCGAGTGCTTCTGTCGCAATATTAACTGCGGTATCAAATCCGATGGAGCGTTCGGTGCAGCCAACATCATTATCAATGGTTTTGGGAATGCCTACTAAGTTGATCCCACCTTGGTTTGCCAATCGCCGGAGAAGGGCTAAACTGCCATCCCCGCCAATTCCAATTAAGGCTGATAAACCTAGTTGATGGTAGCCAGAAATAATTTCCTCAGAGCGATCGCGCAAACTTCCATCTTCCAAGGGAAACGCAAAAGGATCGCCTTTATTTGTCGTCCCCAGAACCGTTCCGCCCATCGTCAGTAAACGGTCTACCTGGTCAATGTCTAGAGTGATAACTTCCGGCGGACTGCTCATCAACCCTAGGGTAGACCGACAGATCCCCAGCACCTCCCAGTCATAGGTGCCAACTGCACGGTGGACTACTGCCCGAATTACAGCATTTAGTCCAGCACAGTCTCCACCACTGGTAAGGATTCCAATGCGTTTTTGTCCCATCTTGTTCTGATAATTGCGATCAAGAGGCGATATTAAACTGATTTTGCTTACAGAGTTGTCTTTTCGACAAAAAAGTTGTCTAAAGATTGATTTCTTTAGTTGATCTGAAGTTAAACACCAACCTGATAAATGGCTCCCTAAGATAGAAGGTAAGGCGACCGGGCCTTGATACTGTTGGGGCAGTACCTGAAATTAACTGCCTTTGTTAATAAAGCGTTATCGATAGGGAGGAGGAAACACATGTCCAACGTGGATCAGCCTTTCATTCCGGAACAAGCCCTGGATCGCGACTGCATGACGTTATCTCGTCACGTTTTGCAGCAACTGCACAGCTTCGGTGCAGAAGCACAGGATCTCAGTGCCATTATGAATCGCATTGCCCTGGCGGCAAAGCTGATTGCGCGGCGGCTCACGCGAGCTGGTTTAGTCGCAGGAGCCTTGGGATTTACGGGGGAGATGAACGTCCAGGGAGAATCCGTCAAAAAGATGGATGTCTATGCCAATGACGTATTTATCTCGGTATTTAAGCAAAGCGGTTTAGTTTGCCGCTTGGCTTCCGAGGAAATGGAAAACCTATACTATATCCCCGAAAACTGTCCCATTGGTCGTTATACCCTGCTTTATGACCCGATTGATGGATCGTCCAATGTTGATATTAATATCAACGTTGGTTCTATCTTCGCAATTCGCCAACAAGAGGGTCTGGACGAAGATGGCACGGCTAGCGATTTGCTGCAAAATAATGGACGCAACCAAATCGCCGCAGGTTATGTGCTATACGGCCCCAGCACAATGCTGGTGTATTCTATCGGCACGGGAGTTCACGCTTTCACACTAGATCCCAGTTTAGGCGAGTTTATCCTGTCGAGTGAAAATATCCGCTTGCCAGACCACGGATCGATTTACAGCGTCAATGAGGGTAATTTCTGGCAGTGGGAGGAACCACTGCGAGACTACATCCGCTACGTCCATCGTCATGAAGGTTACACCGCCCGTTATGGTGGGGCGTTAGTGGGGGATATTCACCGGATTCTATTCCAAGGGGGTGTTTTCCTCTATCCTGGGACGGTGAAAAAACCGGAAGGCAAATTGCGCCTGCTGTATGAATCTGCTCCTTTAGCGTATTTGATAGAGCAAGCGGGTGGTCGAGCAAGTACGGGAACCCAGGAGATTTTGGATGTAGTGCCAGAAGCACTACACGCGCGATCGCCTTTGATTATTGGTAGCAAAGATGATGTCGCCTTGGTGGAGTCTTTCATTCAGGATCGGGCCAGGGCTGTTGAGGAAAGAGCTGCTAGAGAGCGATCGCGCATACCTCAGTGAAGTATTTCCTTTTTGAGAAATCCCTTTTTCACAGCAGGCTTCAAACCTGCTCAGAGAGAACATTATTTCTCTAAAACTACAACGACAATTACTAGGAGTCAAAAAAATGACAGAGATGACAGAGATGCCAAACAATCATCTACTAGAAATTAAAGAGTACGGTCAGAGTATCTGGATGGATAATCTGACTCGCGACTTGATTGAGAGTGGCGAACTCAAAGATATGGTGGAAAATAAGGGGATCTGCGGGATCACCTCTAATCCAGCGATATTTGAAAAAGCGATCGCAGGTAACGCAATCTACGATGCCGATATTGAAGCTGGAATTCGCGAAGGATTGCCAGTTGAGAAAATTTACGAAACTCTGGTTTTTGAAGATATCCGCAATGCTTGCGATATTCTCCGACCTGTGTATGAAGCATCTGATGGACTGGATGGTTACGTTAGCATTGAAGTACCGCCAACTATCGCCCACGATACCCAAGCGACGATTGAGGAAGCCCGACGCTATTATCAAGAAATTGGTAAAGATAACGTCATGATCAAGATTCCTGGGACAACGGCGGGTTTGCCAGCAGTTGAGCAAGTAATATCTGAGGGAATCAACGTCAACGTAACTTTGCTATTCTCAACTCAAAGCTACGAAGAGACAGCTTGGGCTTATATTCGCGGCTTAGAAAAGCGGGCAGCTGAAGGCAAAGACATCAGCAAAATATCCTCAGTGGCGAGTTTCTTCCTCAGCCGTATCGATATCAACATTGATGCACGGATTGACGCCAAGCTCAAAGCTGGAGTGGATAGAATAGAGAAAAAGGCAGAACTCCTAGCCATCAAAGGGAAAATAGCGATCGCTAACGCCAAAATCGCCTACCAGAAGTACAAAGAAATTATCGCAAGCGATCGCTGGAAAGCTCTATCAGAAAAAGGTGCAAATGTCCAGCGGTTATTGTGGGCTTCCACCAGCACCAAAGACCCCAGCTACAGCGACGTGATGTATGTTGATGAACTGGTTGGGCCAGACACGGTAAACACCTTACCACCGAACACCATCGAAGCCTGTGCCGACCACTGCGATGTTGCTTCTCGCATTGAAACAGGAGTAGAAGAAGCCTATAACCTCATAGAAAGTCTCAAAGATCCCGACATCGACATTAATCTAGACGAAGTGATGGATGAATTGCTTGTCGAAGGAATTGAGAAGTTTGTGAAGCCTTTTGAATCTCTAACAGCATCATTGGAAGAGAAGATAAAACATCTGCAACCTGTGTAACTGGGTAATAGATAATAGGTAATTGGTAATGGGTTGGGCAACTCATTACCAATTAATAATCCTTCAATTAGTAATTAGTAATTAGCAACATCTATGGCCACACTGCTAGAAAATCCCTTGCGCGTTGGGTTGCGGCAGGAACGGGTACCAGAGCCGCAGATACTGATAATATTTGGGGCATCAGGCGACTTAACAAAACGCAAGCTGGTGCCAGCGATTTATCAGATGAAACGCGATCGCCGTATGCCGCAAGAAATCACAGTTGTAGGCGTAGCGCGTCGAGAATGGAGCCACGACTACTTCCGAGAAGAGATGCGCGAAGGCATCGAAGAATTTGGCGGTGGCATCGGGTCGGACGAATTTTGGCAAGACTTCGCCCAAGGTTTATACTACTGTCCCGGTGATATTGATAAGCCAGAAAGCTACCAAAAACTAAAAGCTTTCCTTGCAGAACTCGACGGTAAGCGGGGAACGCGGGGAAGCCGGGTATTCTACTTGTCTGTGGCTCCGAAATTCTTCCCAGAAGCGATTCGTCAACTGGGTGCAGCAGAAATGCTAAAAGACCCAGAAAAAACCCGCCTGGTAATTGAAAAGCCTTTTGGACGGGATTTGAGTTCGGCCCAGTCACTCAACCGAGTAGTGCAGCAGGTTTGCAGAGAAAAACAAGTTTACCGGATCGACCACTATCTAGGTAAAGAAACCGTTCAGAATCTTTTGGTTTTCCGGTTTGCCAATGCAATTTTTGAGCCACTGTGGAATCGCCAATTTGTCGATCACGTTCAAATCACAGTCGCAGAAACTGTAGGCGTAGAAGACCGAGCCGGGTACTATGAAACAGCTGGTGCTTTGCGGGATATGCTGCAAAACCACCTGATGCAAATTTTCTGCCTCACAGCGATGGAACACCCAAACTCGCTAGATGCTGACAGTATCCGCACGGAAAAGCTGAAAGTTCTTCAGGCAACTCGTTTAGCGGATGTGCATAACCTGGAATTATCAGCAGTAAGGGGTCAATATTCGGCAGGCTGGATGAAAGGGAAACCCGTCCCAGGCTACCGGGAGGAACCAGGAGTTGATCCCAACTCCACAACGCCCACCTATGTCGCCATGAAGTTTGCGATTGATAACTGGCGCTGGCAGGGCGTACCCTTTTATCTGCGGACTGGCAAGCGTTTACCCAAGAAGGTTAGCGAGATTTCTATCCAGTTCCGCGAGGTGCCGTTCTTAATCTTTCAATCTGCCGCCCAACAAGCTAGTCCCAACGTGCTGACTATGCGTGTTCACCCGAATGAGGGAATTTCGCTACGCTTTGAAGCGAAAATGCCGGGGCCAGATTTGCGTACTCGCACCGTAGATATGGACTTTAGCTATGGTTCTTCTTTTGGTGTCACCAGCTCTGATGCTTACGATCGCTTGTTAGTCGATTGTATGCTGGGCGACCAGACTTTGTTCACCCGTGCCGATGAAGTGGAAGAAGCTTGGCGGGTCGTGACACCAGCCCTCTCAGCGTGGGAGGGATCGACTGACCCGGCTTCAATTCCCCAGTATGAAGCGGGAACTTGGGAACCAGAGGAAGCAGAACACCTGATCAATCAAGATGGTCGCCGCTGGCGAAGACTATAAAGGGGACTGGGGACTGGGTAAGATTCCCAATTCCCCAATGCCTCAACTAGCAATTAACAATTAACATTAGCAACTGACAACTGAGCTATGACAACACAATCTCCTCCCGTTGTTTCGCTACAAGCACCTAAAGATATTTCGCTGAGTGATATTGAAGCGGAACTAAATCAAATCTGGGAAAGCTACAGAGAGAATACTGCAAATGGCGATTCGCCTGCTGCCGCTAGAGCCACTACGTTTACATTTGTAGTTTACGAACCCGAAGAAACCCAACACTTGTTAGCTGCTTTGGGATTTTACACCGGGCCAATTGATGGCATCGCTGGGCCGCGGATGAATTCAGGTTTGAAGGATGCCCAAAAAGCCTATGGACTGCCTCGTACTGGGAAGGCGGATGCTGAAACCCTAGCCCGACTGCGGGAAGACTTGGCTCATAGACGCTCCTCTGGTGCCATAAAAGACGCTCAAATGAATGGAGAGACACAAGCAACGTTGAATGTCACAGGTTACGGAGTTGCGGATGCGATCGCTGCCTCAAATCCCTGTCGTATCATTGCCCTGTGTCCCCACTCCGGTATAGACGAAGGTGTAACCGTCCAAGTCTCTGTATATTGCCCGATGAACAAGCAAAGTAACAATACGTTGCTTTGTTGCGAATACATCACTCTAAGCGGCACCGCGGATGCCCTAGAACGCATCGGCGGCATAGTGACAGCACTACTGATCGGCGATTTACCTAAGTTTCTCTGGTGGAAAGCCACACCCGATCCCCATAATGCTTTGTTCAAGCGACTGGCATCAGTTAGCAATTCCGTAATCGTTGACTCTTGTCAATTTGGCGAACCAGAAACCGATTTATTGCGAGTGCATACTTTGGCGGAACAAGGTATCCAGCTTACTGACCTTAACTGGCGACGGTTGGCAGCATGGCAAGAACTGACTGCCGAGGCTTTTGATCCCCCAGAACGCCGTGCTGCTCTTACAGAAGTCGATAAAGTGACGATAAATTATGAAAAAGGCAATCCCGATCAGGCGCTGATGTTCCTGGGTTGGCTGGCAAGTCGTCTCCAGTGGCATCCAGTATCCTATAAGCGCGAAGGCGGCGATTACGATCTGAGATACTGCTCGTTCGTGACTGCTGACCAACGCCCAATAGAAGCTGAGTTAGCAGGAATTCCCACCGCTGATTGGGGCGAAATTCCAGGTGATTTGATTGCCTTGCGGATGAGTTCGACTAACCTGGATGCCGACTGTTGTACGGTTCTGTGTTCGGAAACTAGCGGTTGTATGCGGATGGAAGCTGGGGGCGGCGCTCAAGCTTGCCGATTTGAGCAGGTAGCGCCTCTGACTGACCAAAAGGCTGAGACTTTGTTAGGTCAGCAGCTGCGCCGTTGGGGTCGCGATATGCTTTACGAAGAAAGTTTGTCGGTCACGGCGGAAATTCTCAAGATGAGTAAAGCTAATGGCTAATGGTTAACAATTAGCTATCCTTCAGTTAGCAGTTAGCAAACATGGCTTTAGTAATCGCAGGCGATCGCAGTGGGGTGGGCAAGACGACAGTCACGCTTGCCCTACTGTCGTCTTTGTGTCGTCGGGGTGAAAAGGTACAATCTTTTAAGGTTGGCCCAGATTACATAGATCCGATGTTTCATCGGTACGTTACAAATCGTGCCTGTCGGAATTTAGATCCGGTGCTGACATCAGAAACTTATGTGCAGGAATGTTTTGCCCGTCATACTCAGGCGGTAAATTACGCCTTAGTTGAAGGGGTGATGGGGCTTTTTGATGGAGTGGAAGGGACTGGGAACGGGAAACTGGGAACTGGGCAAGATTCCCAATCTCCAGTCACTTTTGCAAGTACGGCTCACGTTGCGCGGCTGTTGGATTTGCCGATATTGTTGGTGTTAGATTGCAGCAGGTTGTCGGGTTCGGTGGCTGCGATCGCGCACGGTTTCCGTTCCTTTGATCCGCGTCTCAAATTTGCGGGAGTAGTTTTAAATCGAGTCGGAAGCGATCGCCACTTGCAACTTCTCCAAGATGCCCTAGAAGCTTTGCAATTGCCGATTTTAGGTATTCTTCGCCGTCAAGATAACATTACCATTCCCGATCGGCATCTCGGTTTAGTACCCACAGCAGAAGTGTCCCATCTGGATGCTTTGATAGATCGACTTGCCTACTTGGGCGATTGCTTTGACTGGGAAGGCTTGTTACCGTTGCTGCAAGTGGGAAGCTCTCCCCAACTCCGACCCCAACTTCAGACAGAGGCAAGAGGTAAGGTAAGATTGGCAGTTGCCCGCGATCGCGCTTTTAGCTTCTACTACGAGGACAATCTAGAGACTTTGCGATCACTTGGGGTAGAACTGGCATTTTGGAGTCCGCTGACCGACGACAGCCTACCAGAAGGCATTCAGGGGATGTATTTTGGGGGCGGGTTCCCGGAAGTTTTTGCCCAGCAGTTAGCTGACAATACAGTCGTCCGGGATGCAGTCCGAAAAGCCATCTTAGCGGGAATGCCCACCTATGCCGAGTGCGGCGGTTTAATGTATTTGTGTCAGCAGATTGTAGACTTTGAGGGAAATTCTTCCCCTATGGTGGGAGTTTTGCCCACCACAGCCGTTATGCGATCGCGTCTGACATTGGGCTATCGGCAAGCCGTGGTTTTGCAAGACAGTCCCCTACTACCCGCTGGTACAACAGTTTGGGGGCATGAGTTTCACCGTTCCCAGTTAACCCAGGAACCAGCTGCACCTCTATTTCAGGCACGAGGCTGCGATCCCCACAGTTCAAACACAGTCGAAGGATGGTTGCTGCATCAGCTTCATGCTTCTTATGTCCATCTTCATTTTGCTGGGTGTCCGGATCTTCCCGCCAGATTTTTAGAACATTGCCTAAGGTTTTCTCAAGCCTCAACGGACGCGATCGCCAACTAACGAAGCATTACAGAAAACTTTCTCTTGTTCTACTCAGCACTCACCATCCAGTCAGCCACCCTAGTAAGTATCACCCTCCCCTGCCCTATTGCGTTCAGCTGTTGTAAGCTTTAGCTAACAAAAGCTACCCTCTTTCGGACAGCCAGTATGTCTTCTGAACAGTTCCAAGCAGCACACGACAGCATCTATATCACTGGTAGACTACTCTTACAATACCTTCAAGAAATTCAATCCAAGCGCCTGGCTAAAGGAAACGATACTAAATGCTTACAAAGTATTGAGGAAGACATCACCAAAGCGCTATACGCTTTGAAAGAACACAACTATCAACTTGCAGTCATTTCGCCAACTAAAACAGGTAAAAGTACCTTTCTCAATGCCATAATTGGTGCGGATATTTTAGCAACTGAAGCCGCCGCTTGTACCGTTTGCCGTACAGATATTCGACATATTGATGTTGGGCAAGTGCCTAGATTTTTAGAGTATCGAGAGGGAAAAAGACAACCTGTTGTTCTTGCTGAAGGTGACGGTGCAGAAATTCACCAAATATTTCTGGAACGTACCCAATATATTCGCACTCATAATAATCCCGACCATACCATTCGCTTTGAAATAGAGTATCCTATCGAGGCTATTAGCACCCTCTCATCCCTGGCTGGATTTACTCTCATTGATACCCCTGGCGTAGCTAATGGGAATTGGGAATATCATTATTCCACAGAATTAAAGCAAATAACGTTGGAATCATTGCGGAAATGCCATGCTATTTTGTTTATTTTAGATTACACCTCTTCTACAGATTTGATTTCAGATTTGCTTCGTGATGTCATGGAGAACCAAAAAAATATATTAGCTGAAAAAACGGAAAATATTTACTTTATTTTGAATAAAGCTGATAAAACAATAGATGTAAATACAGGAAATAATGACTTTATAAAAAAAATTGAATTAGAGTTAGCTGGCTTTGGACTCTCTAACCAAATGATCTATCCTGCAAGTTCTAAAAAAGGACTATTAGCGAAACTGATTCAAGGAGATACAGCAGCTAACAGTCATACCAAAGAATTTGTTAAATTGTTTTTGGGTGAATATCTCGAAGAAAATGAGGACGGTGAAGTTAGAGTTCCCCAACCCATAGAGATTGCGTCGAAAGCCTTAAAAGATAGTGGCATAACAACTATTCAAGAAACAATAATTCAAAACCTTACTAAAAATTATGGTTGGAATCTTATAAGTGATGTTTTGGCAAAACTAGATAAAGCTGCCAAGGCAATTGAGGATTCTCTAAATACAGAACTAAAAGTTTGGGGTATGGAAATTGAAGCTTTTAAAAATCAGGTAAAAGAGTATAGAGAAAAATCTGAATCTGTAACTAAAAAAATTGATTTAGTTAAAAAGTTTTCAGAAGGAAAAAAGGAAAAATTAATTACTAAACTTACATCTGAAATAAACATTTTTGCTGAGAATGCTAAAAACGAGATTCAAAAAGAAATTGAACGACTTGCTCATCTAAATACTGAAATTGGAAATACAACAACAGATTTAAAGGTTACTCAGAGTAATGTTAACCGGGAAATCACAAAGATTCCTTTTTTAGGCGAATCTTCAATATTTGTCATAAATGAAAGAAAAGCTACTTTCGTAGAAGCTATAAAACGAGCAGTTGTTAATCTATTTAATAGTAATACTGATAATCCTCATTCGCAAGTCTATAAACTAAGAGTTGCTACCAGAGAAGATGCTCAAAATATTCGACGCGCTGTAAACGAGTTCTTCGGTTCTCAAATTCAAAGCTGGTGGATAGACACGCATGATCAGCTTATCAGACAGGGAACGCGCAGTAGAGAGGAGTTGGTGCAAGAAATACAAGAGCAAGCCCAACAAATATCCAATGAAATAACTACTTCTATAGAAGAAGCTTTGAAGATTGAATTGAACATTAATTGCATTCAGTTTCCGAGTTTTGAATTTTTAGGCATTGATACAGAAATTCAGTCTCAGCAAGAGGTATATGCGAGGCTAGAAAAAGAAACTATAACAGAGAGCGATCGCACTGCTTCAACTAATCTATATCAAGTCGATATACCCTTTGAAGATAAGGGCGATTTGTTAGAAATTGACTTATACCAAATAGCAGCGCAAATTAAGCTGAAGATAGATGAACAGGTTTCTATAAATCAAGAGATTTTCAAACAAGTTATTGACAGACAAGTTACAGCAGATTTCCGAAGTGCAGAGCAACAAATTAAGTACTACATTGAAAGATTCAAAGATGAATTTAACTATTTGGTGAGCGAAAGAGAAAAGCCAGAAGCAGATACAGAGGAAATTTTAGTAAATCTTCAGGCTCAAAAAAAGCAACTAAATGAGTATTTGTCGGAATTGAATTCTATTCGGGAATCTTTGAATAGCTGGAAGCCTGTATTAACAGTTGTGTAGGCTGGGGAGGGAATGCGATCGCACTCTCTTCTTCCTCTCTTATTCTTCGCGTCTATAGCGCTAACGCGGTTTATCCCCCTAAATTACCAGCCTTACTCAAATCCCCATCCTGAGTTTCCGCCCGATAAACACTCAACTTGTTATTTAATTCACGGATGCGACGGGAAAGTAGACGAATGATATTCACAGCAATTCCCGGCGTTTCATCGATAGCATCATACAGTTGCAGCTGCGTCAACACCAGACAATCGCAGGATTCCAAAGTCGTAACTGAAGCCGAACGCGGTTCAGCATCAAACAGAGACATTTCCCCAAAGCAAGTACCCTGATCCAGTTGCGCCAGATCGCGATCGCCCAGATGCACCCTTACTCTACCTGAGACCACAATATAAAGCGATCGCCCTTCTTGTCCCTCGGTAAAAATGGTATGCTGCGCTGGAAAAGAAAGCTCATCCATTACAGAAGCCAGCCGCACCAGAAAATCATCCCGCAATTCTTGAAAAAGTGGGACACCCCGGACAAATAATAGGCGCTCAACGCTGGTTAACATAAATTTAATATTTTGTCAATAGCTAATTGCTAATTGTCAATTGCAATTAGCCATACTTCCATTAGCATGAACTAATTATTTCAGCTCTGACATCATCTGCTCAACTTGGGCGGCTACAAGGCGGTCTGGGTCATTTTTCAGCACGGGTAGCATTTCTGCCAAAGCGCGCGGCGAAGCTGCTTTTAGATAAGCCAGAACCGCCTCTCGCACAAAACCTGTAGGATGGCGCATACACACCAGCGTTTGTTCTGGCGTGAGACTCCATTTTGCCTGACGTGCCACATGAAAACAACAAGCCAAAGGCCAGTCTGACAGAAAGTGGCGTAATTCTAGCAAACGACGCAAGCGATCGCTCTTAGTCATCGGCTTATATGGCACCATTTCCGCCAAACTTTGCAGTTTTTCGCCTTCTGGTCGTCGGTCGAGAATTACCACAAGATTTCGCTTTCTGGCAATATCCAAAGTATTATCCAAAATTTCCAACCCCAAAGCGATATTAGAAGGCGAATCAGACTGAAGATTAAAAGCCGCAGCTTGAATAGAATTCAACGGATAAAGAAACTTCATCAACAAAAAACACCGCTCCACCACATCTGACTGCTCCTCTAAAAGCGCCCGTCGTAGCAAATCCAGTGCTGAATAATTCTGGTCTATAGCCGAAACTTTGAAACTATTAGATTCACTAATCAGCACTCGTTCCTCAGAACGGCTTAAATCTAGAAGTGCAGCGTACAGTTGTCCGATAAACAGCATTTCCTGTTCAATTAAGGTTTCCACACCACTGCGTCCTAATCGGTCGAGAACCCCCTCAATTCCGGCTTCATTAGGCATCTTCAGCAGAGTGCGGAGAATGTTGCGTCGCGTTGTCCCCCAACCCGTTTTCAGGTGAGCCACCAATTGATTAAGCGCTTCTGGTGTGCCAATCTGACCAAGAGCGACCCAAGCTTGTAGCCGCGCCAAATCTGGTTTATGGAGATCTTCAGCCAGCTCAACCAGCATCGGAATTGCTTCATCGCCTAAGCGCACGAGGGCGCTAATTGCGGCTTCGCGGGTAGATTTATAGTAAAGTCCCCGCACCAAAGCTGGATAATATTCGTTTAAGTGAGTCGATGCGATCGCTTCGAGTAAGGCACAGCGCACCCGCAAAGACTCATCTTGCAACAAACTGGGGATATAAAGTCGCAGCCCTTGCAAATAATCCGCCTCCGATAGCGCCCGACAACCCATAACTCGTTCCCGTTCCCGTTGATGGGTTAGCATCCGTCGCACAGTATTAGTAGCCTCCGCTTTCTCCGTAGGCGTACCCCGGCGTAAAATCAGGGCAGCAGCAGTTCCTCGCACTACTGGGTCTACACTTGGGCGAAGATAAGGCTGTAGCTGCCCTATATCCGGCTCGTCTTGAGTTATCCAAACATAGCGCAGAGCCAGAGCGAGAACTTCAGGATTAGGTTTTTGGGCAATTAAAGCCTGAACTGGGTCTAAATAAATCTGACTTGGGTTTAGCAGCATTGCTTCAAGGCTCTGACGCTGCAAGGACGGGGTGAGGTGAGTCAGCAGCGGAGCGAGGACTTCCCCAACGTCTTCCAAGTCTATTTGGCACAACAGTTCTATACAAGAGCGTTTATCGGCTTCCGTTCCTGGTTTCTCTAAGGTTTCGATGATGGTACGCTTGAGAACGCGCAAATCCACATCCGAGACGCTCAAGCGTTCTCCTTGGGCGCTCTGAACCAGTAAGCCGACATAGGTTGACCGTAACAGCCAAACTATGAGTAACCATACGAGAGCCACAATTAAGATGACGGCGACAAACACCCAAGTTTGGAGATACTGTAATGTGTTCGCCGACAGGTGATGAAAAACAAAAGCTAACAGGCTGATGACACCTAAAATCGCCACTCCAGTAAATCCGGTGGAGAGAGATTCACCAATACCCCGCACCTGAGCCATAACCGAGCTGCGGATGTTGTCTGGGAGGGGTTGGAACAGAACAGGCCCAATAGCAGCAATCAGGGTGTAGCGTAGTAATTCGTCTATGAATTTCAGGCAGATTAGACCAATAAAAAAATTGCCTATGCCTGTGAGGGAGATTAAGCCAAGGATAGCGATCGCTCCTGGTAATAACATAGCAGCGACAAATACCCCCAGTCGCTCTATGGCACGACTAGATATAAACCACTGCGTCCCCAGTTCGCACAAACCCACAATCCCGCTAAACAATCCCAGGAAGCTGGCAATTTGCTTACTGTCCAACTTCAGCTCTAATTGACTGAGATATTGGAAGTCTATTAACAGGTACAAAATCTGCCCAACCACGAAGAAGCCAAATAGCGGGATTGCGTATCGCTGTAGCGGCCCTCGAAGGCGGCGCGAGGTGAAATCTGTTTCTTGTGCAGCACTACCTCTATAGGGAGCAGCGGGGAAGGCTTGGCTATAGCGCTGGGTAAGATAAAAAAGGCTTGTGGCTCCCAGTCCCATCATCACAGCGGCGACTATAGAAACATTATTCAGCCCAACTGTGGCGACGATGAACGGGAGAGAAAAGCCGCTGACGACATCTGCAACTAGAATGCCGCTACTAATGAGCGGATAAGTGCGTTTAATTTCCCGAATATTAAATAGTTGATTAGCTGTGATGGAGGTGTTGATGTCATTGAGGACGTTAATAGCTTCCACCCACAGGCGCATCAGAAAGACGATAACACCAGACAAATAGACAATATTCAACCCCACGCGAAATAGGAGTAGGGGGGCTACTGCAAGAATAGCAACTACGACAATTACCGAGCGCAGGGGCAGAATCTTTTGCATCCAAGAATACACCACCCCCAGCCCGGAACCGATCCCTGCCGAGAGAATATAAAACAAGGGCAGGGATTCTGCTCCATACTTTTCGAGAAATAAAGCGACGGTGCTGGCTTCTGCCCAGATTATCCCCACCGAGGTTGTGGTGTAGAAGGCGAACATCAGTAATGTTCGCTCTCCTTCTTCTGGGCGGAGATTCACCCACTGGAGGAATCCCCGTCCCCAGTCGGACCAAGACCAAGTGCGATTGTTCAGTTTCATGCCGCTCAAGGGAGAAGTCAGTTGTAGGAGGCGATTGATCTGGGCAACAGCTTTATGATTCCCACCCAAATACTTCACCCGTACAGGCAGGAGATAAAAGCTTACCCCCATTCAGGAGTCAGGAGTCAGGAGGCAAGGTTTTTCTTATGGATTTTGTCCCCTTGATTCTGCCTCCTGTATTTTGTCTCCTGTATTCTTGATGGAGGTTATTGCCACCAGTTCCAGACTTTTAGTCTATCCTTTGGCGACTGTTGTCAGTCTCCTGACTTCTTCTTTTAGGCTATTTTTTTGGAGACAGCAGCATCATCATGTTGCGACCTTCTTTTTTGGGAGCTTGCTGCACTTCCGCCAATTCCTGCAAATCTGTCGCCATCCGTTGCAGCAGTTCCTCGGCCAAATCGCTGTGTTGAATTTCTCGACCTCGAAAGGTAATCGTAGCTTTAACCTTATCTCCCGACTTCAGAAAGCGCTCAGCTTGATTGACGCGCACTTGATAGTCATGCTCCTCAATCTTATAGCGCATCTTCACTTCCTTGACATCCGCCGTATGCTGATTTTTCTTGGCCTCCCGTGCTTTTTTCTCTTGCTCGAACTTATACTTGCCGTAGTTCATAATCCGGCAAACGGGCGGCTCTGCCTTGTCGCTCAGCAAAACGAGATCCAGCTCTTTTTCTTCGGCAATGCGTATAGCCTCATTCGGTGCCATAATACCCAACTGCGTGCCATCGGTATCAATGACACGAATTTGGGGAAAGCGAATTCTTTCGTTGATTTGGGGTAGATCGCGCGTGCGTCTTTTTTCAATCACAGGCATTAGGTTATTTTTGCTCGGTTAATTGTAATGGTAAGTAAGTTAGTTTGTCCAAGTAGCAAGCTTTCCGCCAGAGCGATCGCCTCTGACAAAATGCTCAGGAGCTGTTTTCAATTCAATGAGAATGAACCCAAGCTTTGCGCTCCTTGTATTTGCCATTCTACTTAGTCTGATATGGTTTCTGTCCAGGGTTGTAATTTAACTTCCAATTGAGTTAGGCACTTGTCGCCAATCTGAGAGCTAAGGTCTAGGGACGGCGACCGGGAGAAATCTTCCCCGCACAAAGGCTGAAAGCTTTACACTCCATAGCTTTTATAGCTAATCCGCTAGTATCACTGCCAGAGCGATCGCTCTTTTAGCTTGCCTTTTTTCCGCCGTAATCAAATTATCCTCGATCTGAATTTTAAACAGCAACCGGCTGCAAACCTCTAAAATAGAAGTTAAGAAACCAAAATGGTAAACATTTCTTAACTTGAGGCAAATGCGATCGTGACCCAGCATTGGCAGCATCGGATTGGCAGTCAGAGAGACTGGGTTTGGCGAGGTTGGCAGACTCGCTATACCTACATCCGTGCATCTCAACCAAGTCAGATAACAACCCCGGTGTTGCTGCTGCATGGATTCGGGGCTTCTATTGGACACTGGCGACACAATCTAGGGGTTTTAAGCCAATCCCACACAGTTTATGCCCTGGATATGCTGGGATTTGGAGCTTCCCAGAAGGCCCAGGCAGATTATAAAATTGACCTCTGGGTAGAGCAGGTTTATGATTTCTGGCGCACTTTTATTCAGCAGCCAGTGGTGCTAGTGGGAAACTCGATTGGTTCGCTGGTTGCGCTAGCGGCGGCGGCGGCGCATCCGGAGATGGTGCAGGGCTTTGTGATGATGAGTTTGCCCGATCCGACAATGGAGGAGGAGGCGACTCCCAAGTTCTTACGACCTTTGGTGGCGAGTATTAAAGGCGTTGTGGCATCGCCCCTAGTGCTGAAAAACGTTTTTTCTGTGGTTAAGCGCCCGTCTTTTGTCCGCAAGTGGGCAAGCCTAGCTTATTCTAACCCCGAAGCTATTACCGACGAACTGGTGGATATTCTCGCAGGCCCTGCCCAAGATCGGGGTTCTGCTGCGGCATTCTGCGCCATCTTTAAGGCGATGACTGGGACACAGTTTGGCCCTAGTGTCACCAAGCTGCTGCCAACCTTAAATGTGCCTATGCTCCTGATTTGGGGCCGTAAAGACAAGATGATTCCCTACAGTCTTGTACATCGCTTCAACAACCTCAACGCAAGGCTCCAGTTAGTTGAGGTAGATGCAGGTCACTGTCCCCACGATGAATGCCCAGACGAAATTAATCAGCTGATCCTCAACTGGCTGGAAACTCTAGCCACATCTAAAACTGACTCTGCTACACCGCAAAAGCAGTTAACGGCTAGAGAATAACAGCGGCTGTAACTTTTGCCAGATAGCGCAGGCATGATTCCTGCGCTACGCATGATAAATGCGCCCAGGATAAGGGCAGGTTGGGTTAAACGACTAAGCAAAACCCAACAAATGCCTATATTTAGATTGGGTTTGTATCCTTCAATCCCACCTAATTCTGTGAAGGGGATTACCCTAGCTACAATCTAACCAATAGTGACTTGATTGGTTTCTACACCCGTGGCACCTTCCACACTGCGGGCGACCGATACCATTTGAGAAAGAATTTGCTGACTGGGAACTTTTCCTTTCAAAACCACTGTACCGCCAGTCTGCGCTACGTAGAGGGTATCAATATCATCCAACGACGGGTCTTGGTCAAAAGCCAGAGCAACCCGCTTGGCAAGACCGCTTTGGTCATATTCCCCATTTAACCCTACTCGCTCTGGGGGAATTGTCTCGCTACCACTTGCAGCACCAGCTGAGGCAGGAGCTTGAGCTGTCGGTGCTGGGGTCGCATTGACTTGAGCATTTTGCGGCTTTTCCATCCCAAAAAGTCTTTTTAACCAACCCATAAGTATTCTTACTCCAAACGAAGTTTACTACACCATTATTATGAAAATGACGAATTGATAACATCTCCCAAGGAAAGATTTAAGCCTTTACTATCGCTAAATCTACAGATATAAGCGTTTTTGTGGACAGGGGGCGCTATGAAGTAACATAAAGTGGTGTCCCGTTGCCGCATATTGCGTCAGCATTGCTTTTGCTTGGCGTAACCTTTAGGAAAACCCTGTATTGCAAAGCAAGATTTTGCGCTTCAGCTTCTTTTGTATACAATGAAACACACTCTTTCTGTTTTAGTTGAAGATGAGGCGGGAGTTCTAACCCGAATAGCTGGTTTATTTGCCCGTCGAGGCTTTAATATTGAAAGCCTCGCTGTTGGGCCTGCCGAAAATTTGGGAATCTCCCGAATCACAATGGTTGTACCAGGAGATGATCGGATAATTGAGCAGCTTACTAAGCAGCTCTACAAGTTGGTGAATGTACTTAAAGTACAGGATATTACTGATACTCCGTGTGTTGAGCGAGAGTTGATGCTGCTGAAAGTGAATGCTACTAGCTCGAATCGCTCGGAAGTTGTGGAATTGGCTCAGATTTTTCGCGCTAGGGTAGTAGATATCGCTGAGGATTCGCTGACCTTAGAAGTGGTAGGAGATCCAGGGAAGTTGGTAGCAATTGTGCAGGTGCTAAATAAATTTGGCTTGCGGGAAATTGCTCGTACTGGTAAGATTGCCCTCACTCGCGAGTCAGGCGTTAATACAGAGTTTCTCAAATCTTTGGAAGCCAAACTTTAAGGGACTGGCAATTTTTCCTGTTTCGTTACCACTGTTGGGCGCTAGGAAGGCGGCCAATATATGCAGGGTTTGAGAAACCCGTTTTCTTAAAGAAAACGGGTTTCTATCTATGTCTTTCTTATGTCAGCAACTTTAATTTAGTGTTCCCTAAATTAGTTTATAGCCACGGAAACATACTTTAATATCTACAGAATCCGGATAGGCTGCTAGTTACTAGGTATCAAAAGCACTGTATAGAGTGGGCAATCGGTCGTATGCTTTTTGCGGACAATGATTTCTATATTCTGTCTAAAGAAATATTGATTATTCTCTGCTAAAGGCATATAAGATGTGAGCTGGCGAAAGATTAATAAACGATTTTTGATAATTAACAGGGTTCAGTTGGGTGCTGAAAATATGTCCTGAGACAACAGGAGAGTAAAAAAACTTTATTTAGCAAATACTGATAATCAGCCAATTGCAAAACCGGAAAATAAACTAAGTATTATTGCTTATAAGGTTTGTAGATACCGCCACTGCTACAGCACTGGTTGATGACTATTTGCATCGAACGCACAGGCCGAAAATGAGAGCAATGACTGATTTGAGGGAACCAGAAGAGGCATCTGCATACAACGATCGCTCAGTGAGGACATTATTAAGAGCGATCGCACTTTCTCAGGGGTACTTTTCGCTAATCTTGGTGCGCTGCAACTATGCTTCTTTACAAAATCGGATGGTGCAGCAGATACGCCAACAAAATCAGTTTTTGATGCAGGAGCTGCTCTTAGCAGATACAGTCAAAACCCTCTACAACCCGATTCTGGAAGCTGTGGGGGAGCAAGGCAGATCGCAGCTACAACAGGAAATGCCGCCAGCTTTGATGATTTTGGGGTTAGAGTCAGCGATCGCGCTTGACCAGGTGCTGATATCTACCAACTTACTGCGAGATGAGTTTCGCGCTCATTTTCCCTTTCCGATAGTACTGTGGATTACGGATGCGGTGCTGCAAAAGCTAATCCGGTTTGCGCCGGATTTCAAAAGCTGGGCGGCTTCATCAATCCGCTTTGTGCTGTCCACATCGGAGTTAATGGAATTACTGCAAAATAAGGCAGACTCCTGGTTTGCCAAAGAGCTAAACTTCAGCACCGATCAGTCGCAAGAAAATTTTGCCCTCGCTCCTTGTGTTTCCGACCATCCTCTAGAACTGGAGTCAGCTTTAGAAGATTTGCGCGATCGCGGACAGCAATTAGAGCCAAAATTACAAGCAAGTCTGGAATTTGTCCGGGGATGCGATGACTACAACAGAGATCGGATCGAGTCGAGCATAGTCCATTATCAAAAAAGTCTGGCTTATTTCCGAAGTGACCACTCAGCAGTGAGTTGTCACAAAAAGGCAACTGACAAAAACCGAAAGGCGAGAAACACTTCTTTCCATTCTCGTCTGCGACGCTTTACCATGCTAGGCCTTGAGAACCCCCAGAAAGAGCGAGAGGCTTTGCTGCTATTTCACTTGGGGCGATGTTACAGCCGTTTGGCTAACCTGCGACCAGAAAAAAGCCGCCAACACTGGAACCAATCCAGAGATTATTTACAGGAGTGTATTAAGGTCTTTGAAGCAGCTGAGCGTCCAGAACTGGTTGCTAAGTTTATTTCGTCTCTTTGTGAAGTGCTGCAACGTTTAGAAGCTTGGGCAGACTTGCAGGTTTTGGCTCAAAAAGCTTTGTTGTTACATCAAACTTATAAATTGTCCCTCCAGCAAGCTCAAGATTATGGCTTTTTGGCGGAAGTTGCTCTTTCTGTATGCAACTGGGAAGAGGTGAATTTGCAAGCAAGGTTTGCACTCTCGACGTTAACGATAACGAATTTAGATACAACCTGTCTAGCAATGCCACTCTCCCAGTATGAGAGTTTATATCTATTTCTTCTGGCTGTGTCCCAGCAGCATTTGGGTGAGTGGCAAACTGCTACTGCTGTCAAAAACTTGGAACAAGCTCTAGAACAGTGTAACCATCAGTACGATCCGCATTTGTATATTCGGATTGCCAAAGCTTTGCGATCGCTTTACTTTGAAGAAGGTCACTATCTGCAAGCTTTTCTACTTAAGCAACAACTGCGTTCCATTGAACAGCAGTATGGTTTTCGCGCCTTCACTGGTGCTGGACGCTTACAGCCCCACCGGCAAGCTCTTAACCCAAGTATCTCACATGCACTAGAAACAAGAGCTAAAGGATCTGTTGCCCAGGAGATAGCGGCTTCCGGTCGCCAACAAGATGTTAGTCGCCTTATCGAGCGCATCAGCCGCAACGATCGCAAGCTGATTTTAATTCACGGCCCTTCTGGGGTTGGCAAAAGCTCAATTATTACAGCTGGCTTAATCCCCGCATTACAGCTCAAAAGTATTGGCGCTCGGGATGTCTTGCCCGTCGTAGTGCAGGCTTACAGCGATTGGCTGGGGACGCTGAGAAGAAATTTAGCCCATTCTCTCGCTCTTAGGAATCAGAAAGGCGAGGAGGCAAACACCAGTAGAGATAGAGAATTATTCCCTTTACCCAGTCAAGAGTTCCCAATTTCCACTGAAATTATAGAACAGTTGCGACAAAATGCTAACGGCAATCTGTTAACAGTTCTGATTTTTGACCAATTTGAAGAGTTATTTTTTGTTTGTACTAACCCAACGATTAGGCATCAATTTTATGAATTTTTGCGCGACTGTCTAAACATTCCTTTTGTCAAAGTTATTTTATCGCTGCGAGAAGACTATTTACATTATTTACTAGAATGCGAACGGCTTAATTATTTAGATATTATCAATAATGATATTTTAAATCAAGAGATTCGTTATTACTTGGGCAACTTTTCTAAGAAAGATGCCAAATTAGTTATTAAAAGATTAACTGAACGTTCTCCATTTTTTAATTTGGAGCAGCAACTAATTAGTCGGTTGGTGGAAGATTTGGCTGAAGAATTAGGAGAAGTTCGACCTATTGAGTTGCAATTAGTGGGCGCTCAACTACAAGAAGAAGAAGACAAAATCACAACCTTACAGCAATATCTGCAACTTGGAGCTAACCCAAAAGCAGAACTAGTGGAGAGATTTTTAAAAAAAGTTATTGCTGATTGTGGTCCAGAGAACGAGTTCGCAGCTTGGGATATTTTGTTTTTATTAACTGATAAAAAAGGAACCCGCCCGCTGAAGACTCAAGAGGAATTCGCAACTATTTTATCTATAAATAAAAAGAAACTAAATTTAATTTTAGAGATTCTGATAGGCTCTGGTTTAGTATTTGTCGTCTGGGATGAGTCAGAAGCCCGCTATCAGTTGGTGCATGATTATTTGGTCGAGCGGATTCGCCATAGATCCGATTTGAACCTGAAAGCACAGCTAGCCAGAAGTGAGGAAAAACTGAATCGAGTTCAGAAACAACAGCTGGGGACGATTGCCGCTGGTATTATGATGGCAATTCTGGCAATTTTGGCTGGACAATTTGCGTGGCGAGCGGAAGCTCAAAGAAAAGTGGCTGCGATCGCGCAAACTAATGCTCAGCTTAGCGCCCTAAGTGCCTCTTCCGAAACACTCTTTGTTTCCCATAAGGAATTTGATGCTTTAATTGAAGCGTTGAGAGCAGGTAAACGCCTAAAAAATGCTACGGGTGTAGAAGCAGCTACTCAGCTGCGCGTCTTGTTAGCAATGCAGCGAGCAGTCTATGGCGTGCAAGAGCGCAATCGCTTGGAGGGGCATCGGGATATAGTTTGGGGTGTGAGTTTCAGCCCAGATGGACAAACAATTGCCTCAGCGAGTACAGATAAGACTGTAAAACTCTGGCGACGTGATGGCAAACTACTGAAAACTTTGGGAAACCTTATTGGACACACTGATAGTGTCACCAGCGTAAGTTTCAGCCCAGACGGTAAAACGTTGGCTTCTAGCAGTTTAGACAAGACGATAAAACTGTGGAAAACAGACGGCACTTTAATTAGAACAATTAAGGGACATAGTAGCCCGGTTAATAACGTTAGCTTTAGCCCAGACGGTAAAACATTGGCTTCAGCAAGCGATGATAAAACGGTAAAGCTTTGGAACCGCAGCACTGGCCAGTTCCAAAAGGCCTTAAAACATAACAGTAAAGTTACTAGCGTTGTTTTCAGCCCGGATGGGAGGCTCTTAGCTACGGCAAGTTATGACAAAATCATCAGCATTTGGGATATTTCCAAGCCAAAGGTAGAGCAGCCTGACAAAATTTTGCGGGGACATCAAGGTAAAGTGACTTCCCTGAATTTCAGCCTGGATGGGCAGCTTTTAGCTTCGGCAAGTGATGACAAAACGATAAAAGTGTGGAACAAAAGCGGCGAACTGGTTCAGACATTGACAGGACATAGTGACTGGGTGTTTGCAGTTAGTTTTAGTCCTGACAGTCAGAAGTTAGCTTCTGCCAGTAATGATAATACGGTAAGAGTTTGGCGGCGTGACAGTAAGGCCAAGTTTGAAACCCGTTCCTACAGAATTCTTAAGGGACACAGCGATGCTGTCACCAGTGTATCTTGGTCGTCAGATGGTCAGACTTTGGCTTCTGGTAGTTACGACAAAACTGTGAAATTCTGGCGACTTAACGATATGTCGCGCATTATTCTAAGAGGACATAAGGATCATGTCCATGACATTAGTTTCAGCCCAGATGGTCAGACTTTGGCTTCGGCTAGCCAAGATAAAACGGTAAAATTGTGGGACAAAAGCGGCTTGTTACTCGGAAGTTTGGTGGGGCATAAAGACCGGGTACTTAGTGTTACTTTTAGCCCAGAGGGTCAGTTGATTGCTTCTGCTTCTCGCGACAAAACGGTGAAAATTTGGAGTATATCGGGTAAGCTGCTTTTGACTTTAAATGGGCAGAATGGACATAAAGATTGGGTTTTGGATGTGGCTTTTAGTCCTAATGGCAATATCCTTGCGTCTGTTTCTCGCGATAAGACAGTGAAACTTTGGGATGTTTCTGGTAGGCTGATTAAAACTTTGAAGGGACATAGCGATCGCGTTAATGCAGTTGCCTTTAGTCCGAATGGTAATACACTGGCAACTACCAGCGATGATAATACTATAAAACTCTGGACATCTGATGGCAAATACATCCAAACTCTGGCTGGGCATAATGGCTGGGTCTTGGATGTAACGTTTAGTCCCAATGGTCAGCTAATCGCGTCAGCTAGTTATGATAACACTGTCAAACTTTGGCGGCGCGATGGATCTTTGTATCGAACTTTAGAAGGGCATACTGATAGCGTTTCTCATCTTAGTTTTAGCCCAGATGGCCAAATTTTGGCGACGACTACTTGGGAAAATACAGTACAATTGTGGCGGCTTGATGATACTTTGATTAAAACTCTTCAAGGTCATAGTGGCCGCGTTACAAGCGTCAGTTTCAGTCCTGATGGTAAAGCACTTGCTTCTGCTAGTCAGGATCAAACAGCGAGTATCTGGAATCTGGATTTAGATAATCTCCTGTTGCACAGTTGTGATTGGGTGCAAGACTATCTGAGGAATAACCCAAAAGTTCGAGCAAGCGATCGCTTTCTTTGCAATAGTAATTAGGAAATATATACCCACAGCGCTTTAGCTTTGATGTTCCACGTCCAAAGCTGCGATTATCCTTGGGGAAGGCGAAGCGCCTACAATAAGGCATTTTCACTAATAACTACGTATAAACTAATAACTAATGACTAATAGCTAAAAACTATGGCAAACGTTCGCTTACAAGGCATTACGCGCAGATTTACTAATACCACTGCCATTGAGAATATTACCTTTGAGGTGCCTGATGGAGAATTCTGGGTGATGGTGGGGCCTTCCGGTTGCGGTAAATCGACGATTTTGCGAACGATTGCTGGTTTGGAAACGGCCACTGGCGGTAATCTCTACATCGGGGATACTTTGATGAATGGTGTCCCCGCTAGGGCCAGGGATGTGGCGATGGTATTCCAAAATTATGCGCTTTACCCGCACATGACGGTAGCGGAAAATCTGGCTTTTGGTCTGAGGATGCGCTCTTTTGAGAAGAAAATGGTTCGAGAACGGGTGGAAACGGTAGCGCGATCGCTCGATATTTCCCATCTTCTGGATCGCAAACCTAAGCAACTTTCTGGAGGACAGCAGCAGCGAGTAGCGTTGGGGAGAGCGATCGCACGTCAACCCCAAGTATTTCTCTTAGATGAACCACTTTCTAATTTAGATGCTCAGTTGCGAGATGATACGCGGGCGGAACTCAAGCAGCTACATCAAAAAGTGGGAATTACTACTATTTATGTCACCCACGATCAGGTAGAAGCGATGACTTTAGCCGATCAAATTATAGTGCTAAATCAAGGTCGGATTCAGCAAATTGGCGACCCTCAAAATATTTATGCCAGACCTGCTAATCGGATGGTGGCGACGTTTTTAGGTAGTCCGCCGATGAATATTTTATCCGCGACCTACACGGGTGAAGTTTTTCAGATAGGCAACGAATCTTTACCTTGTCCGTTTGCGCTTCGCAATAAGTTAAAACTCCCTGAAGGGAAAACTTTTGATTTGGGAATTCGTCCGGAGCATATTTGGATTGAACCGCAAACGCCCCCTGAAGAAAAGGAATATGGACAGTTAGTTATTGAGGTGCATGTTGTTGAACCTTTAGGGAGGGAGATTCTGGTTCGTGGGCGTTTGCCGGAATCTGGTGTTGTGGTGAATTTTCAGGCGGGTGCAGATTGGCGGGGTCGTCCGGGCGATCGCTTGACCATCCAACTCGACCTGAATCAGCTGTTTGTCTTTGACTCCACCACTGGCGACACTCTCTATCCTTAGAAATTTAGTGATTTTTAACAGCTAGAGAAATATTTCTCTACAATTTGCAAAATTTTCTCAGATGCACGTCCATCGCCAAAAGGATTAATCGCTGTTGCCATCTTTTGATAGGCATCTGGATTACTTAACAATTGGGTCGCCGCAGCCAGAATTTGATTTGAGTCGGTTCCCACCAATTTTGCTGTACCTGCTGTTACAGCTTCTGGTCTTTCTGTGGTTTCCCGTAAAACTAGCACTGGTTTACCTAAACTCGGTGCTTCCTCTTGCAATCCCCCGGAATCTGTTAACAGCAAGTAACTGCGTTGAATTGCGCCTACAAGCTGCGCGTAATCTAAGGGTTCTGTTAAAAAAACTCTCTCGTTGGTTCCTAAAAGTGCTTGTAACGGTTCTCGCACGGTCGGATTTCGATGCAGGGGTAACAATAAAGCTGTATCGGGAAACTTATCTAATATATGTAGAAATCCCTCTGCAATTCCTTGGAGTGGTTCCCCCCAGTTTTCCCGGCGGTGAACTGTTGCTAGAAGTACGCGGTATTTATTCCAGTCCAAACCGGGAATGTCGCACTCTGGCTGACTTTTCGCCACCGTCAGCAAAGCATCAATTACTGTATTTCCGGTTTGGTGAATTTCACCCGTCACTCCAGAACGTTGCAGGTTTTCCACCGCCAGTGATGTTGGCGCAAAATGCAGTTGGGTTAGTTGGGAAATCAGCCTTCGATTGGCTTCTTCTGGGTAAGGATTAAATAGATCGTCTGTGCGTAATCCCGCTTCTACGTGACCTACGGGGATTTTTTGGTAAAATGCGGCCAAAGTAGCTGCAAAAGCTGTGGTTGTATCACCTTGAACTATTACCATCTGTGGCTGCAACTGTCCAAATATGGCTTCTAGTCCCCGCAAACTGCGAAAGGTAATATCTGTGAGAGTTTGCTGACGTTGCATGATTTCTAGATTCCAATCAGCACTCAGTCCAAATAGCTGCATCACCTGTTGAACCATTTCTCGATGCTGACCAGTCAAAACTACCTGAGTTTTAAAATTGGGCGATCGCTGGAACTGCTGAATAACTGGTGCCAGTTTAATCGCTTCCGGACGGGTTCCCAGAGTGATGCAAATCGAAAAAGGAGATGGGAGCATGGAAATTTAGGTCATTTGCGAGTAACAGGAATTGCGATCGCTTCCTTTATATGGTACTTGATGCGGTTTTTCGCACTTCGGACGCATACAAAGTTGTTCGCTTTTCCCAATCCTATATAAAGATTCTCCTACGAAAAGACCCGGCAGATGCCGGGTCGTTGAACTGTTGCAGACAACACACTTTCTTTAGATGAGCGTTCACAATTTATTCATTTGTTAGGAATCTAGATCGCAAGTTAGTGGGCAAGCTGCATACACTGAAGTGTGACGAGGATTTGCTTCACCATGCAGCCAGTGCAACCAACGCACTTCTTGAGGATGTACTCCCTTGAGAGTTAACAATGCCGCACCAGCGACAACTGCCAAAATATTTGTTCCAATCAAGGCTCCTGCCACCAATAATACAGCGCTCACAGGCAGTACAGATTGTAAAGCGATCGCCAGCATTGCGCCTACCGTAACCATGAGGACAACCAACGGGAAGCCTACAACCAGTAAGCAAACCGTTAAAGTAAAAGTCCAGATCAAAAAGCTTTTGATCGTAGATAATGAATAACCTTTTCCCAAACTTTGGTTCTGAGTCAGTTGCATGATTTTTTTCTCCTGATAGCCAAACAACGAATTTATATGTAGAAAATGACTTTTAATCGATCCTTGCGGACTCGACCAGCGTGAAAATTAGTATAGTTAATCCTTTTCTTAAGATGAGCTTATCTTTACTAAAATTTACACTCAGTTCAGATTATCTATGGCTGCAAAATTTTCAGCGTCGGCTCATTCTAAAGCGCAAATTATAACCACCATCCCCCTAAAGATATAGGTTTTCAAGAGTGTTAGGATTTCAGCTTATTTTATAGGCAGGCTAAAAAGACGCGATCGCCCATATAACTTCTATACAACCAATCCAACACCATTCTGCTTAACATATCTTATGATTTTCAAGAAATATTCTCATAATTAAGCTCATCTATGAAAGGGACTGGGGAGGGGGTAACTGGGAGAAAACCTCCCATCCAAAATCCCAAATTGAACAATCCCCTGAAAAGAAAGAATTTTTTCCGGTGAATGTTACTCACCCCCTAGTTTTGGGAAAACTACCAATAGGAGTGCTTAAAACTCCTACAACAGCAGCCAAACCCTCGAATCGCCTCTGAGGACTGCCTTGAGGAAACGTCTTCGCGGGATGAAAGTGCGCTTTATTAATTGATGTAAATTTTCTAACAGCGGTATTTGAAAGATGACAGAACCCCAGCGTCCACCGATGTCACCGCCCCCTCCACCCCGCGTCCCCCCTGCACCACCGCCGGGAATGCGACCTCCAGCAAGGGATGCCGCTGCCACCAGTTCCACTCAGCAGCAGCCAATGCAAACCGTGGAAATGTCTTCAACACAAAGAACCGCTGTCGCAGCTCCTCCGCCTCCTCCCAAAGTTCCACCTGGGATGCCACCTGGGATGCCGCCTGGGGTGCCACCTTCGGGGCGACCAGCTCCCCCGCCTTCCTCGGCTGCACCAACTGTTGTAGCTCGCACACCGGCAAAACCTGTAGGCCCTAGTCCGGGACAACCAACATTACGGGAAATCGTTGTCAAGGCTCATGAAAATGGAATTTCCGATATTCACGTAGGTGTATCTGAAGTTCCGCGCTTCCGCAAGCGGGGCGACATGGAAACGACGGATTATCCGTTAACGGACGAAGCAACTTTTATGAGCTGGTTGCGGGAAGTGATGAGCGATGCTCAGATTCGGGAATTTGAAGAACGTCTAGACTTTGACGGGGTAACGCAGTACGAGTTTTCGCGGGCGCGGATCAACGTATTTGGTTCCATGCGCGGCCCGGCGATGGTAATGCGACTCATCCCGAACAATATCTTGACGATGGAGCAGCTACGGTTGCCAGAAGTATTTAAAGATATTTGTCATTACCATAAAGGGTTGATTTTGGTGACAGGGCCAACAGGTTCTGGTAAATCTACCACGATGGCTGCCATGATTGACTACATCAATAAAGAAATGGCAAAGCACATCATCACCATTGAAGACCCGATTGAATTTGTTCATACCAGTCGCAAGTCTCTAATTAAACACCGGGAAGTCGGTTTAAACACCTTGAAGTTTGACAACGCACTGAAAGCAGCGTTGCGGGAAGACCCCGACTTGATTCTGGTGGGGGAAATGCGTGATAAAGAAACGGTTAACACTGCCCTCAAAGCGGCTCAAACTGGTCACTTGGTAATGGGAACGCTACACACCAACAGCGCTGTGAAAACGATTGAGCGGATTCTCAATCTTTACTCAGCTGAGGAGCAGCATTCTATGAAGATTGCGATCGCTGAGTCCCTTGTATCCATCATTTCCCAAGGTTTGTGCAAAACCACCGATGGTAAACGTGCTGCTTTCCACGACATCCTGATCAATACTGAGGCGATCAAAGATTACATCAAGGAAGGTAAGTATGAAGAGATTACCGGAATCATGCTTGCCTCCAGTTTTGACGGCATGATTACCATGAATAGAGCGCTCCTCGACCTCTATCAAGAAGGTAGAATTACTGAAGAAACTGCCTTGGAAATGTCGCCTACTCCTAACGAGATGGCTCAATTCCTCCGAGGACGGGTATAGCAATTAAAAATGTAAAATTAAAAATTAAAAATTAAAAAAGAAGAGCTTCTTCTTCCATTTTTAATTTTTAATTTTTATTCTTTTGGCGCATTTCCTTGACCCAATACCAACTACACATCCCCCAGTTGTTCAAAGGCATTGCCCTGTTTACACCAGGGGGAGATTTAATTTATTGTATTGACTCCACAAAGCAGAACCACTGGCACCTGCATCTGTGTGCTGGACTTCAAGAAATGCTGGGGTTACAGGAGCCTCCTCATTTTCTAGTGCCAGCGTACACTGCCACAATCGATCGCTGGTTTGCTCCTTACACTCAAGAATTGCAGGTTGCGGCTGAAGTCTATCCGCCAGTGCGACGGCATCAGGCATTACTGAATGGGGTTTTTCAGACTGGCGATTGGCAAAATTGGCAAATTGCTCCTTGGCCCCCAGAATTAGGCGACCCGATTGTACTGGAAACTTATCGCGACCAATTTCCTCAACTTTGGGAAAATCACGACTTAATCGTGCGCTTGGAGCGAACTGGTTTCCAACCTTCATTACCTACAGTCCCGACTCGTGGTTATGTGCTGCGTCTGTTTGTTTCCGGACATAATGGAACCACCGAACGCACTCTCCAAAGTTTGCACCAGCTGTTAGAGCAATCTCTTGGTCATCCTTACACTCTGAAAGTTATTGATATCTTCAAACACCCAGAGCAGGCGGAGTCTAATCATATCTCTGCAACACCGACCCTTGTTCGGGTCTGGCCTCAGCCTGTGCGAAGGATTGTTGGTGATTTGGATAATATTGAAAGAGTGCTACAGGTACTCGGAGCGGTAGATTTATAGATTTTCTCTCGTTTATCTCGTTGCCAGTCCGAGACTAGCAATGCAAATCAGAGGCTCTGCCTCATCTGCCAAACATTACAGGAGGCAGAGCCTCCGAGAATAGCATTCCCTGGCCCAGCCAGGGAACGAGAAATTTAATTTTCATAAGCGGCGGGAATACAGACATCTGGCGCACACAACCCTGGAAACTTTATGGTTGTGGCACTCAGCGTGGCGAGATTGACACAACGGATGGCATGGTTATTAGTATCCGCAATGTATAGAGTGGAACCAACAGCACTTAGTCCTGATGGCTCAGAAAATCGTGCGCTGGTGCCTTCACCATCCTGAAATCCTGCCGTGCCTCCCAAAACAGTTTCGCAAATGCCGCTTTTGGGGTCAAGTCGCTTAATTTTGTGGTTGTAGGTATCAGCTACCCAAAGGGAATTTTGGGCATATTCAACACCTAGGCAGTGCTGGAGTCGCACGTCGTAGCCTTCACCATCAACATCTCCAAATCCAAATAGCTCACCGCTGCCGCAGACGGTTCGCACTTGAGCTTGTTTGCCGAGTCCGACACTGCGAATTGAGCTAATTTCGCTGTCGGCTATGTATAATTCTTGACCATCTGTAGTGATGCCGCTGGGTTGGGAAAAGGCAGATTCGTCAAGATTTCCATCGATGGATGATTCTGCACCTGTGCCTGCGTAAGTGCTGACGGTGCCAGTTTCTAGCTGCATTTCCCAGATTTGGTGAGGGCCAGCCATAGCGATAAATAGGCTATTTCCTACTTTTTCTAAATCCCAAGGGGAATTTAACTTAGTTTCTAGCCCAGCACCACTGTGGGGGCGAATTTGGTGGCTTTGTTCGCCAGTACCAGCAATGGTTTGCACTTGTTGATGTTTGAGATCAACTTGACGTATGGCGTGGTTTTCAGTATCGGCGACGTAGAGAATTTGATTCTCGGTGTCTAGTGCCATACCTTGAGGAGCGAAAAACTGAGCTTCGGTAAAGGAACCGTCGGTTAACCCTTGTTTGCCAGTGCCAATTACATGTACCACTTCACCTGTGATGGTACTGACAACGATGCGGTGATGACCGGAGTCGGCGATGAATAAGCGATCGCCATCCGCTAACACTTTACCGGGAAAAGCCAGGGGTGTCGCCAAGGGTTGCCGCTGTTTTTCCAAAATGGGGCTAAGTTCATGAAAATTAATCGTTCCCTGCTCTTTGTGTTGCTCAATTAGCTGCGAAATCAACTGGTCTAAAGCATCCCGATTTCCTTCCCCAGACATATAGCCAATGACGTAGCTTTCCGGGTCAATCACCATCAAGGTAGGCCATGCACGGACGGCATAGTGTCGCCAAATCGCAAAATTGCTATCAACTACGACTGGATGCTCAATGTCATAACGCAGGATTGCCTGACGAATGTTTTCAGCTTCTTTCTCGTTTTCAAATTTGGGGGAGTGAACGCCAATGACCGTGAGGCTGTCTTTGTATTTTTGTTCGAGGTATTTCAAATCTGGCAGGACGTGCAGGCAGTTGATGCAGCAATATGTCCAAAAGTCAAGTATTACGACTCGCCCTTTTAACTCTTGGATAGAGAGAGGGCGGTCGGTGTTTAGCCAGGTTTTGTTTTTGGGAAACTCTGGCGCTCTAACGCGGGGAGTCATAGCTTTATTAGTGAGCGCGATCGCATAACTTTACACTCCTTTACGTTAGCGAAACTGTGCTTGACTGCTTTATACCGGGAGTGCGATCGCGCAAAAAATGCTGAAAAATGTCAATCTATCGTAAAAATCCGGGAACTCTGAGTTTAGAACCTTACGTTAAGTCTACTGGTTATGACTCAGCCGAATCTTCTAGAACTTGCTCGCGCAAGGCGATCCCAAAGCGGCTTCAAGGGAAGCGATCGCATCCAATATTAAATCACCGCCACAATTAGAGACTTTGCTGAATCAAATCAATCGCTTCTGGTTCAATGCCTGAAAATTGCTCAGTTAGACGGAGTGACAACACCAGAAGAAGCCAAGGTGATAGATACCATTACTGAGAGATTTGGCATTGAGCTTGATTTGGTTACAGTTTCGCTAGTTTAGCGCGGGAGGGTTTAGAGAATCAGAGAATGCGATCGCACTCTCTGATTTTGACCCAGTTTTTCTAGGGTTATCAACCTCCTGACTCAGCCTCCATCTCCTCAGCTGCGGGAGAAGGTTCTGGTGTTACTGGTGTTGCTGATTTCTTGAAGAAGCTGCTGGGGATATCTGGTTCAGTTGGGGCTTGGATAATCCTTGGGGTTGGGGTTGGAGAAGTTTTTGGCAGGAAGATTTCCTTAAAATCCACTTTGGGTTTGGCTTCCGATGATGTTGTTGAAGGTACTGCATCTGGTGAACTCTCTGGCTGAGGCTCAACCAAATCAGGAGTCACTGCTTCAGGCGCTGGTGATGGCACTATATCCGGTAGCGTTGGCGGCAAGCTGGGGGAAGGAGTAACAACACCTGCCTCTGGTTCAGGAGCTGTTTCTGGTGCCAAGGGTTCTGGCGAAGGCGTTTCGATAGCTTCTGGCTCTGTCGGTGGCAAGCTGGGAGCAGGTGTCACCTCCTGGGAAGGTTGCCGCCGGAAGCGATTGAAGAAGCCGCCTTTAGGCTTTTCTACCTGCTTTGTCTGGGTCGGTACTGGTTCAACTGGGGGAATCAGTTCTACTTCTGGAGTTGGAATCGGCGATACTTCCGGTTCTGGTAAAAACTCTGGTAGCGGAATTGTTTCTGGTTCTGCTGGTTCCGGAGTCGGCGACTCCATCACCTCTGGCAATGTAGGTGATGGGAGGGCAGATTTACCACGGAAGCGATTGAAAAAGCCACCTTTGGGTTTTTCTACCTGTTTTGTCTGGGCCGATAAGGGTTCGGCTGGTCTTGTTGGCTGTACTTCTTCCGGTTCTGTTGGTATCTCTTCCTCTATCTGAGGCGTAGGTGTTTCTTCAACGCTAGGAGTTTGTAACGGTTCCGGTGTCGGGGTTGGCGTTGGTACTGGTGTCGTAGCGGTGTAGCTGGGGTTTACAATTCCCCGAACTTGATCTGCTGAGAGTTCGCCCCGCACAATCTTGTCAAGGGTATCTTTGCCTTTGGGATCGTAGGTTATCAGCCGGACTGTGTTGTTAAACACATTGTTAACTGGGTTTCCCTTCTCATCCAGAAACTCTAGTTGTACCCAGTTTTTCCCTTGGTTAAAGCCGTTGAGATAAAGCGGTTGCCATCTGTCTAGAACAAAGCTTTGACCATTTACTGTGACCCGTACTCGCCAGTCAGCAATGTCGTCTTCAGGATTTTCCTTCGCAACTAGGTGCAGGGGAGCGTTGGTCAGATAGAAATCGAGCATGATTGGCTCGGCCCCATAGCTGCCTTTAGGACGGCTATAGGTTAACAGTGGCTGTTGAGGATCGGGGTTGTTGCCTGCTGTCTTGGTGAACAGGTGAAAGGTAGTT
Source organism: Trichocoleus sp. FACHB-6 (assembly GCF_014695815.1). Lineage (NCBI taxonomy): Bacteria > Bacillati > Cyanobacteriota > Cyanophyceae > Leptolyngbyales > Trichocoleusaceae > Trichocoleus > Trichocoleus sp. FACHB-6. The sequence goes on along the minus strand of NZ_JACJOY010000130.1, from coordinate 9,666 downwards.
TGGGCGTAAGCGCCTTCGTTTTTGAAGCTCTCATGCCAAGGACGGGAGGCAAAGACTCGCAGGGTATGAGTTCCGGGAGCTAAATCTTCAAAAACTAAGGGTTTGTTTAAGTCGTAAACCGCCTCATAAGGTTGGTTGTCAAGGATTACGTGCAGATGCGGGCCTAGACCAAAGTCAGGGTTTTTGAAGATTGGCAAGTCCTGAACCTGGAGCCTTACCTCAACTTTGGTGTCTTGAAGAATTTCATCTGCCTGGGGGCTGAGAATACTTACTTGCGGCTGATAAGCTTCCAAGGCTGGACGCAACTGTTGAATGACTTCTGGCGGTGACACTTCTGAGACTGCCCCAGAGGCTAGGGAAGATATGCCTTTGGAGGCAGGATCTGACGGTTTCGGGGAGGCTTTGCCACACCCCGCTAAACTTCCCACCAATACTGCTGCCATCAGAAATGAAACTAGCACTCTTACGGGTTTCCACTGGCGATTCATGCCCAACACTCACTCCTACTCTTTGCGCGACAGCTGCCCATAGGGAAATATAGCCCAAAAGCATGAATCTGACCGCCGAAATCTAGGGAATTTCCGTAGATGGTAAGGAAAAAAATACCAGCTTTAAATGAGCTGATAATTTAGTTTTGTAAACTAAATTTAACGCCTCTTGACTTTGTACCCCTGATTATGGAGGTGCAAGCTAAGTTGCATAAACGATTGACCAAATTTGAATTATTGTTAAGTCCATCGGAATAGGCTGTAATTCAAGACCTATCATCTACAAGATAGAGGGTGTGGTTTTGAATCCTTCCCTCTGTAGTGAACCCTTTAAAACGGGCATTACATAATTCGGGGAAAGTGGTTCTTCCCAGCCAGCTTTCCTGCCCCCATTAAAATCAACTTTGTTGAATGGGACAGTTCTCGTTCCTTGTCTAAAGAGAGGAGAGTCCTCATGACAATCAGTCCTCCGGAGCGGGAGCAAAAGGTAAGGGTAGTAGTTGATAAAGACCCGGTACCAACTTCTTTTGAGAAGTGGTCGCAGCCCGGTCATTTTGACCGCACCCTTGCTAGAGGGCCAAAAACCACCACCTGGATTTGGAACCTTCACGCTCTCGCCCACGATTTCGATAGTCATACAAGTGACTTAGAAGACGTATCTCGGAAAATCTTTGCGGCGCACTTTGGTCACTTAGCCATTGTCTTCATCTGGCTAAGCGGTATGGAATTTCATGGCGCTCGCTTTTCTAACTACGAAGCTTGGCTAGCCAATCCCCTTGGAATCAGGCCTAGCGCTCAAGTTGTCTGGCCAATCGTAGGTCAAGATATTTTGAATGCCGATGTGGGCGGTGGCTTCCACGGAATTCAAATTACATCCGGCTTGTTCCAGGTTTGGCGGGCGGCTGGCTTCACAAACACATTCCAGCTTTACTGCACTGCCATTGGTGGCTTGGTAGCAGCCGCTCTGATGCTGTTTGCTGGCTGGTTCCACTATCACAAGCGTGCTCCTAAACTGGAATGGTTCCAGAACGTGGAGTCGATGCTGAACCACCACCTAGCAGGATTGCTAGGTCTGGGATGCTTGTCTTGGGCAGGTCACCAAATTCACGTGGCCCTACCCACCAACAAGCTGCTGGATGCGGGAGTGGCTATCAAAGATATCCCCCTGCCCCAAGAGTTCATTTTGAACCGTGACTTGATGGCGCAGCTGTATCCCAGCTTTAACCAAGGGTTAACGCCGTTCTGGACTTTGAATTGGGGTCAGTATGCTGACTTCCTCACCTTCAAAGGTGGCTTAAACCCAGTCACTGGAGGCTTATGGCTGACAGATACAGCCCACCATCACTTGGCTTTGGCGGTGCTGTTCATCATCGCCGGTCATATGTACCGCACCAACTGGGGAATTGGTCACAGCATTAAGGAAATCCTAGAGAACCACAAAGGCCCCTTCACAGGTGATGGTCATAAAGGTCTCTATGAAAACCTCACAACCTCCTGGCACGCTCAGTTGGGTATCAACCTAGCTATGCTGGGTTCTGTGACCATTATTGTGGCGCACCATATGTACGCGATGCCTCCGTATCCGTACCTCGCCACTGACTACGCGACGCAGTTGTCCATATTCACCCACCATATGTGGATTGGGGCATTCTGTATCGTTGGTGGAGCAGCTCACGCTACCATTTTCATGGTGCGGGATTACGATCCGGTTGTGAACCAAAACAACTTGCTGGATCGGGTGATTCGTCACCGGGATGCAATCATCTCTCACCTCAACTGGGTATGTATTTTCCTGGGCTTACACAGCTTCGGTTTGTACATCCACAACGACACGATGAGTGCCTTGGGTCGTCCCCAAGATATGTTCTCGGATACAGCAATTCAGCTGCAACCGGTATTTGCTCAGTGGGTGCAAAATCTGCACACTCTGGCTCCCGGAGCTACCGCTCCCAACCAGCTTGAGCCAGTTAGCTATGCCTTCGGTGGCGGGATTATGGCTGTAGGTGGCAAGGTAGCGATGATGCCACTTGCTCTGGGTACGGCGGATTTCATGATCCACCATATTCACGCCTTCCAAATTCACGTTACAGTGCTGATTTTGCTGAAGGGCTTCCTGTTTGCTCGTAGCTCTCGTCTGATTCCAGACAAGGCTAATCTGGGCTTCCGGTTCCCGTGCGACGGTCCTGGTCGTGGCGGTACCTGCCAGGTTTCTGGTTGGGACCACGTTTACCTGGGTCTGTTCTGGATGTTCAACACGATTGCGATCGCGGTTTACCACTTCAGCTGGAAAATGCAGTCGGATGTGTGGGGAACAGTCAACGCCGATGGTACGGTGGATCACATAACTGGTGGCAACTTTGCGATGAGTGCCATCACGATCAACGGCTGGTTGCGTGACTTCCAGTGGGCGCAAGCCGCTCAAGTGATTCAATCCTACGGATCAGCTCTCTCCGCTTATGGTCTGCTGTTCCTGGGCGCTCACTTTGTCTGGGCATTCAGCTTAATGTTCTTGTTCAGTGGTCGCGGCTACTGGCAGGAGTTGATTGAATCCATCGTTTGGGCACACAATAAACTAAAAGTTGCCCCATCGATCCAGCCTCGCGCTCTGAGTATCATTCAGGGTCGGGCTGTGGGGGTTGCTCACTTCCTCCTGGGGGCAATCGTCACGATATGGGCGTTCTTCGAGGCGCGAATCCTATCAATAGGATAAGTCAGGACTGAGTAATGAGTGCTGAGTAATGAGTAGAACTTGCTTAGTTCTCAGCACTCTGTACCGATAATTGAGGATACTATGGCGACAAAATTTCCCAAATTTAGCCAAGACCTCGCTCAGGACCCGACAACACGTCGGATCTGGTACGGGATTGCAATGGCTCACGACTTTGAAAGCCATGATGGAATGACGGAGGAAAATCTTTATCAAAAGATTTTTGCTACCCACTTCGGTCAACTGGCAATTATTTTCCTGTGGGCTTCCAGTCTCCTGTTCCACGTCGCCTGGCAAGGTAACTTTGAGCAGTGGATCAAAGATCCGCTAAATGTCCGTCCCATCGCTCACGCGATTTGGGACCCCCACTTTGGTCAACCGGCAGTAGAAGCTTTCACCCAAGGTGGTGCGAACTTTCCTGTAAACATTGCCTACTCTGGTGTCTACCACTGGTGGTACACCATCGGGATGCGGACGAATAATGACCTATTCCAAGGTGCAGTATTCCTGATTTTGCTGTCTGCGGTCTTCCTGTTCGCAGGCTGGCTGCACCTACAGCCTAAGTTCCGTCCCAGCCTGTCCTGGTTTAAGAGTGCTGAGCCTCGGCTGAACCACCACCTGGCAGGTTTGTTTGGAGTTAGCTCTTTGGCTTGGGCAGGTCACTTGATTCACGTTGCTATCCCCGAATCTCGTGGACAGCACGTAGGTTGGGATAACTTCCTGACCACGCTACCTCACCCAGCAGGCTTAGGCCCCTTCTTTACTGGAAATTGGGGTGTGTACGCTGAGAACCCAGATACCCCAGGTCAGATTTTCGGAACTGCACAAGGTGCTGGAACAGCGATTCTGACATTCTTGGGTGGCTTCCATCCTCAGACACAATCGCTGTGGCTGACGGATATGGCTCATCACCACCTAGCGATCGCTGTTATCTTCATCATCGCCGGTCACCAGTACCGGACAAACTTCGGAATTGGTCACAGCATCAAAGATATGCTGAACGCCAAAAACTTCTTTGGCACCAAAACTGAAGGGCAGTTCAACCTGCCTCACCAAGGTCTGTACGACACCTATAACAACTCTCTACACTTCCAGTTGGGAATCCACCTGGCAGCGCTAGGGACTGCTCTTTCCTTGGTGGCGCAGCATATGTATGCGATGCCTCCCTACGCCTTCATGGCTAAGGACTTCACAACCCAGGCAGCGCTCTACACCCACCACCAGTACATCGCTGGTTTCTTCATGCTCGGTGCGTTCGCTCACGGAGCTATCTTCTGGGTGCGGGACTACGACCCTGAGCAAAACCGGGGTAACGTTCTTGACCGGGTACTACAGCACAAAGAAGCGATCATCTCGCACTTAAGCTGGGTATCCCTGTTCTTGGGCTTCCACACCCTGGGCTTATACGTCCACAACGATGTTGTGGTTGCCTTCGGTACTCCCGAAAAGCAAATCTTGATTGAGCCAGTATTTGCCCAGTTCATCCAGGCTTCCCACGGTAAGGTGCTTTACGGCTTCGACACTCTGCTATCCAACGCCGATAGCGTTGCCTCCACTGCGGGTGCTACTTACTTACCAGGCTGGTTGGATGCCATCAACAGCGGCACTAACTCCCTGTTCCTGACAATTGGCCCTGGCGATTTCTTAGTTCACCACGCTTTCGCTCTTGGTCTGCACACCACCACCCTGATTTTGGTCAAGGGTGCGTTGGATGCTCGTGGCTCCAAGCTGATGCCCGATAAAAAGGATTTCGGCTTTGCCTTCCCTTGTGACGGCCCTGGTCGGGGCGGTACCTGCGACATTTCCGCATGGGATGCCTTCTACCTTGCCGCGTTCTGGATGCTGAACACCCTTGGTTGGGTAACTTTCTACTGGCACTGGAAGCATTTGGGTATTTGGCAAGGCAACGTAGCTCAGTTCAATGAGTCTTCTACTTACCTCATGGGCTGGCTGCGCGACTACCTCTGGCTATATTCCGCTCAGCTGATCAACGGGTACAACCCCTACGGCATGAATAACCTGGCGGTTTGGGACTGGATGTTCCTCTTTGGACACCTGGTTTGGGCTACTGGCTTCATGTTCCTGATCGCTTGGCGTGGTTACTGGCAAGAGTTGATCGAAACCCTTGTCTGGGCGCATGAGCGCACTCCTCTTGCGAACCTGGTTCGCTGGAAGGACAAGCCCGTTGCTATGTCCATCGTCCAAGGTCGTTTGGTTGGTCTAGTTCACTTCGCTGTGGGCTACGTCCTCACCTACGCTGCCTTCCTCATTGCCTCAACTGCTGGTAAGTTCGGTTAATCTGGCTAAAACTAGCATTTGTAGGTAAACAAATAAAATCCTCTGCCTTCGGGTAGAGGATTTTTACTTAATTAGCTCACGTTCCGGTTGGGCAAGTTTCCTCGCTGATGGGTCAAAATTTTTCTTTTAAAAAGCATTTATGGTAGGAATTTACTAATATTTCCTTATGTATTTAGATTTTTAGATTAGTTGGACACCACTCACTACGCCTTCAATTGTTCCGTTTGTGAAAACAGCATACGACGTTATCTTAGGTATCTTCCTTCTCTTGCAAGCTCTATACCACATCCGGTAAACGTTTTCATAGTTTATTATGGAAATTTATTTTATAAATTAGGCTAGGATTCTAAAATGCCTTTATTAAATAATGAGATGCAATTCCAACGGATAAAAAAAAAATATAGTAGAAACTGTAGAAATGGTAAAAACTGTAGAAACTGAAGAGAGTCATTCAAACTTTAATGAAATAGTTAATGAACTAATCAAAATTCAAGAGCAGAATATTGATTGTAGTTTATGGCAATTTAGAAGCTTAATCAGTGCAAATCAATATCGTCGGCTTTATCGCATATTTTTAAAATATGTTGTCCAAGGAAGTCAAGTATTAGATTGGGGTTGTGGAAACGGACATTTTTCTTATTTTCTGGTGAAATCTGGCTATAAAACTTCAGGATTTTCTTTTGATGATTTTTGCCTTATAAAAAGCATAAACAGCCTGGGTTATGATTTTCAGAAAGGAATTTGGGAAGAACCAACAGCTATCCCATATTCAGATAATAAATTCAGTGCAGTTGTGTCTGTAGGGGTTTTAGAACACGTTAGAGAGACTGGAGGAAATGAAATTACCAGCTTAAAAGAAATATTTCGCGTATTGCAGGCTGGCGGCTTTTTTATCTGTTACCATTTTCCAAATAAGTTTAGCCTAATTGAAGCGATCGCGTCCCTATTTCCAAACAAATTCCATCATCAATACCGTTATACGCGCAAATCTATAGACACTCTCTGTGAAGAAACCGGATTTGAGGTTATAGAAGTTCAACGTTATGGTTTTTTACCGAGAAATATGTGGGGTGTATTTCCAAAAGCCATTAGAAATTCCCGCCTACTAGCGTTGATTTGGGATTTTCTGGATAATATTTTGACATATCCGTTTTCTTTGCTATGCCAAAATTACCTGTTTGTAGCTAGAAAACCTTTGTCAAAATCATCCCGATTATAAATAGAAAGAATATAGTCACGGTTTTTTCGCCCAAATAAAGGAAGTGATAGCCTTCCTAATGCGGCATACAGGTATTATCACCAAATCTAATTCGGACAAATCCAGCTTTTTCAATCAGATTTTGCCCTTCATCTGGTAATAATAAGTTTGCATAGGCTAGACCGGCTTTTTCATCAATATTATTCTCTTCAGGATAGTCTTTAAAAATGATCAATAGATTCCTCTGAAGGGGTGACAAGAAGCCTATAAAGCAGACTGGATAAGTGTCATAGCACGTAGACCTTTGTGAAAATAGGGAAGTTTATGAGGATTGAGAGCCATGAGTGCTACTGCTAATTCTGACCAAAACTCCATAGCACCAATCCATAAATGACCATATAATCCAATCCAAAACGTACTATGACGACGGGGAATTCGCTTTAATTGTTGAAGGCGACCCAGGTATTTTTGTAAACCCATAGTTCGGGAACGGCGACCTGCTAAAACCGCACAGGTGTAGGCAATAGCCAGGAGTAAAATTAGGTAGTGCGTCAAATGATAGTGGGATAAGTAATTAGATCATCCCAGGACCAAGGTTCTAGTGTTAATCCGGCTCGTTGGGCTGCTGTTGTTTTAAGCCGACTGTGTTGCCAAATCCAGTTGAAGTAACTCACCACTAATCGACTAGTCACCTTCGTGTGTTCCCAGACCTTACCAAACTTATTCTGTTTGCGATGCCATCGACCTGTTTGTTGTCTGATAATTCCATTAGTTCTCTCTAAGCGTTGTGTTTTGTCTTTGCCGATATGATGAATAATCTCAGGGGGCAATACTCTCTCATAACCGCCCCAATCGTCACTGTTCGAGTGTTTACAGGCAGTCTTCCCCTCACTACTGACCACTAATGCTTCAATGAGTTCATCGGTGTGTTTTCCCACTCGTGCTGCGAGGAGCAGCCCACTAGCGTCAGCCAAGCTCACCCCAATCCAGCAATCACCTGACTCTAATTGAGTTGGCAGACATTGCTTTTGTTTTTTTCAACAAATGACCACAATTCATCTGCACTTACTTGTTCAGTTTGGACGGCTTGTACTTCGCCATTGTGAACCAATTGAGCCTGCTGGCTCGCTGCATGGACAAGGCTAACGACGGTATTGTAGGCAAGTCCTATAGTGCGGCTAATCCCTCTGAGACTGCTGCCTTCACTATGAGCCTGTAAAACTTGTCGGATTTGTTCTGGAGTGACTTGCCGATGGTAGTACAACGTGTCAAATCGCTCGTTGAACGTTTGCTTGCACTGGGGGCAGAAATAGCGTTGGCTTCCATTTGGGGCTTTACCATGTTTATGGATGCTAGGATGACCGCAAAGCCGACATTCCATAGATCATGCTTGAAAGTAGATACCTCTCTACTTTACCTGACCCACCATTTCTTGACGCACTACCGAACATCTCATAGTTCAAGATGATGTAACGGTGAGCGTTTAGATTCAGCGCCGCACCTAACCCAGTCTCGTCAGCGACAGCTTTTGCTCAATCGGGTGTAAAGGTTTTGGTAGCGATCGCGCTATCAGGGAAAATGTTGAGAATCGCTTTTTTCCAACCATCAACAACGCTGTTAGGGCAGCAGATAGGTCATTGCTTCCAGTTTTCACTTTATCTCAGGGTTGTCTCTACTAGAATCTTCATGCATCCGTTTAAGAAGTTCTTCTTGGGAATACTTTTTGATTCTTGCTATACCAGGACTAAAACTGATGCTATTAAATTGATCTGTTCTTTGAATAACTGCTCTATTGACTAGATGAACAGTAAAATCTTTATCAGTTGAATTGTAATCTAACCTGATTAAAGTTATATTTTCTGCCTTTGCTACCTTTATTGCTCCAGATTGAAGCCCAAAGGTTGTTACAATAATGCCACGCTTTGCCCCCACGTCCTGAATCGTATAAGCAAACCCACCTACTTGATTTTGCTTGAGTTTACCTTTTTTATAATGTTTACACTCAATTAAAACCAGCTCTCCATCTAGGTCATAGCCAAAAGCATCAACTTCCCAATTTGCTCCCGTTTTCTTGCCAGGAAACGAACATTTTTCAGCTTCTATTCTATTTAGATCAAGATAAGGGCAAATACGATCATCATTAAGAATTTCTCTGGTCAAATTTTCATATTCTTGTGAGTTATTGTTTGGCATAATCAGCTCTCTGGACAAGTTTAAATAGCCTCAAACTAGGACAGCCAGGCTTTCTGTATAAGGCAAGGAAACAACGATCCCATGATTCTACTTGGGAGCCAGTGCGCGATCGCTCTTTTCCAGATTAGTACATAAACACTAATGAGTAGGAAACCAATTCATAAAAATGTAATCTGTTAACTCCTACAAGCATTGCAGAGACACGATTGCATGATTCTACTTCCGAGACAGTGCGCGATCGCTCTTTTGATTTATTCTTCCCACCCACAGCTTAAAAATCCTATCTACCCACAGCAAAATTACTGGCTGACATTTAAACACCAGATGCGATCGCCCATACTCTACTGATATTGATTGCAAAAGCGCGATCGCTCTCACTTTGATTACCACTTTCGACTGATGAACATCCTTCAGAAAATTTCAACACTTGTGACATAACTAACAGAAAAAATTCTGTAGTTACTCATTCTTATACCAATTTCCTAAATATCTGCTACAGATAAAGCATCCAAAATGAATTTCCATCCAGTCAAAGAAGCGACTATTTCCTTACTTAATTTTCCCAGACTTTTCTCTACCGCTTCTCTCAATTCTTCTAGATTGTCAAAAGTCTGCCATTTTAATTGCTCTTTGATATACTTCCATAACCTTTCTATGGGATTTACTTCTGGGCTATATGCAGGTTGAAACAGTAAAATGACATTCTCCGGTATATTTAAGTTTAAGGAACTGTGAAACCCTCCATTATCTAACTGAATAATATGTAAATCTTTTGGATATTT
>NZ_JACJOY010000013.1:0-61624 GCF_014695815.1 Trichocoleus sp. FACHB-6 | reverse complement strand
TTATGAGTTATTGCCAGAAACATCGGAGACTTTTATTTATCTGGCAATGATCCGTATCATGGTCAGGCGGTTGGCATAATATTTAACCCCTCACCACTTTTCAAACATCCTCTTAGGTGAAGGAATTTACGTTTTATGCTTTTTTTATGTGCTACCGCTCTTAGCTCAAACCAAGGCTCCATCAAGGTTCTCAGCTTCAAACAACATTTATTTACTAGATGATGTTGTAGAAAAAGCACGATTGAATATTATTTCAATAATTTAGGTATAAACAACAATTTTTTTAATAAATGGAGATAAATTTCCCTTAAATATAGGAATCATGTTTAAATTAGGAAAATTCTCGGACAGAAACCTAGTTTCGGGTATTCCCGGTAAATTTATACTGATTTGCCTCGATCCGCTTAGCACTTTAGCCGATTCTCCCTGTAAATGAGTAATCTGTTATAGCAGGGGATTGCGGCGTGAATAAGGAGGTTTTTGATGAGCGATCGCCAACTGGATGCCCAACGAGCGGCTCGCCCGTTTAAACTGATCTTGATCGATAATGACCCAATCTTCCGGCTTGGTCTACGGATGGCGCTGGAGCCGTTTCCCGCCCTGCAAGTCGTCGCCCAATCAGATTCTGGCGCAGCCGCCTTGGAGACGCTGGTAAGTAGCACTGGGACAGAAAACACCCCGGACTTGGTAGTGTTAGAACTGGGTTTAGGTTCCTCTGGGTCGGATCGGTTGCCTGGGTTGCAGCTGTGTGGGGAATTAAAGGCGCAGTATCCCAACTTGCCAGTATTTCTCCTGACTTGGGTTCAGGAACCAGCCCAGCTTGCAGCAGCAAAAGCTACAGGTGCGGATGGCTATTGCCTCAAAGGAACCGAAATCTCGGTAATAGCACAAGCTTTGTGTCAGGTAGCCTCTGGCGAAGCATATTGGTCAGAACTTGTACAGACGCAAAATATCCCTTCTGTAAGGGGTTCAGGTGTCACACAGAAAAATCGTTCATTATTGTTGCTGCAAATGCGGCAGTCTGGACTAGGGCAAATTGAGGAAGCGATCGCTCAAGTAGCAGCCGAAATCCAAAATCCCAATCTTTCCAATCTAGACTGGTTGATTTTAACCGGAAGGCTGCGAGAACTCCGAGCATCGCGTTGGCTAGTGAATCAGCTATTGCCAGTGGTAGGAAGTCCAGAGGCGACCAGGAAGACCAGGGACAATCTTTTTGTCACCCCCGCCCCAGCCCGTAGCGCAGATGTCCCGCCTGCGAATCCCCAGCCCTCAGCACTCAGTCCTCAGCCTTCAGCACTCAGCGCTACTTTAAACAAGATCCAGTATGGCGTGCAAAACTTGACTGGTGCTCCGTTGGAAATTGACATCCTGCGAGATGAGAAAAAACGGGAATTGCTTTATCTGATTTTGGATAAATTGCAGGATGTCTTAGATGAACTGCGCTTGTCTCAGGTGCCGCCGGAAGCGATCGCGCAAAAGCGTTCTCTTATTTTACGGGATCTGTGGCAGCAGTCTACTACTGATTTCTTCGGCAAATATTACACGCTGCGAATTGGCAATTTAGAAGTAGACATTGTTAATACTTTGCTGCGAGACGTACTAATTGTTCAAGCATCTATTTTGGATAAAATTCCTTTCCTGGTGGAGATGATTACGCATTTACTGTTTCAGACTCCACTTACAATCGAGAATGCCGTTTATCCCTATGGAACGCCAGAAGCAAGGCAACATATAGAATTTATCTTAGACAATTTAGTAATTCAAGTTGCAAATAGCGTAGTGCAACCACTTTTAAATTATTTTGCCGATGTGGAAGCGATTAAACAAGGGTTTTATACCCGTCGCTTGATTTCATCGCGGGAAATTGCGCGGTTTCGTAATGATTTGAGTTGGAAGTATCGTCGAGAAATTTATATTGAGGAGCCAAAGGCAATTTTTGAAAGCCGATATATTTTATTGACTTTGAATGGTATCGGCATCAAAAAAATCTCTATTTATGCGCCTCGCGCCTTTGAGTTAGAACAACTGACTGGCTTGCAACTAGCAGTTACGCTGCTCCTAGAAACACGGGATGCGATCGCGCCTCGTATCCGAGCAAGCGTTGCTTTTTTAGGCAGCGGCGTTGTCTATATTTTAACACAAGTAATTGGACGAGCCATTGGTTTAGTAGGTCGCGGTGTTATCCAAGGCATAGGTACTACTTTGCAGGAAACCCGCTTTGGAAAAAATAGTCAAAAACAAAAGTAGGAATAGCTTAGGCAATGTAAAGTTAAATGCCAAAAGCAGGTAATTCCTCCTTTTGGTGTGCTTCACGGAAAAATGGGCGCTGTAAACTGTAACGATGTTGAATAATAAGTTGCGGGAGATGCCATTATTTCCCTTTTTTAAAAAATCCGCCCTGCTACTGGTAATTTTGATAACAGCAGGTTACGTAGGTAATTATTTCAGCCTACCACTCTTTTTTGGAGTAGATTTTCTATTTGGTAGTATTGCTGTTTTGATTGTGGTGCGTCTCTTCGGAATCCTGTGGGGTACTATAGCCGCTATCATTGCTGGAGGTTACACAATTTTACTTTGGAATCATCCTTATGCAGTAATTATTGCTACCTGCGAAGCTTTATTTGTAGGCTTGCTGTTGCGGCGCAAGAACCAGAATATGGTTCTACTGGATGGGATTTATTGGGTGTTGATTGGAATGCCTTTAGTATGGATATTCTATGGCACCATTATGGATATGCCTGCCATACCAACCAGCTTAATTATGTTAAAGCAGGCTGTAAACGGCATTTTTAATGCTTTAATTTCCAGCCTAATTATTACCTGCTTGCCAATTCATAAATGGGTAAAAAGTCGTAAAGTAAAACAGGCTCTTTCCCTGAGGCAGATTTTATTAAATTTATTGGTAGCATTTGTTTTTTTTCCAGCACTTACGCTGATGGTTTTGGAAAACCAGCGCGTAATTAACAACAGAACCCATATAATTCAAGCTGAACTAACAGCAACTTCTCAACAGGTAGCTGCTGAATTGATATTTTGGCACAAGGAAAATCTGAATGCACTTAGCGCTTTAGCAAAGTTCGCTGCTAAGTCGGATATGGCACCTTCAGACCGATTGCAGGAAAATACAGAAATTCTACAGCAAACATCTCCAAATTTTAACAACATATATTTGGTTAATGAGGCAGGTAGCATCATTACTGCTTCCCCAACCACAGATAAGGAGAAACCTTTAAAAATTGGCGTAAATGTCAGCGATAGTTACATCTTTAACGCCATAAAAAAAGCTTTGCAACCTGTAATGAGCGAAGTTTATGCTAATAGTAACTTGTTGATTCCCCAGATTGATTTAGGCGTACCCGTGCTTGGAGAAAATCGCTTTCGTGGGATTGCGTTTGCTTCGCTGGATTTACCAGACATTAGCCAATTGCTCAAAAACAATATTATTGCTCAGGATATACAAGTTACTCTAGTTGATACTAGAGGTTTTATTATTGCCAGCACTCAGTCAGAACGAGTGGTAATGGAACGCTTCGACCGCAGGAGAGGTGGAGAGATAAAGGAAATTAATGGCCCTATATATCAGTGGCTACCACCTAAAGAAAACTTACCTCCTATAATGCAGCGGAGAAACTCTTTTTACGTCGAAGAGATTCCCATAGGCGGCAATATTCCGTGGACTTTGGTGGTGGAAATACCCGCCGCCAAACAAGTAAATTACCTGGAGAGCATTTATATTATTGCTCTTGCGCTCATGATATTAATTGCGATAGTGGCGCTGATCCTGGCGATTTTTCTAAGTCGCGGATTAGTCAGCCCATTGTTGCAATTGGCAGGGGTGACTACTGACTTGCCAAATCGACTCTGGGAGCGAGAAGCAATTAATTGGCCCAACAGCCAAGTGGCGGAGATAAGTTCTCTAGTTCACAACTTCAAGTTTATGGCGATCGCGCTCCAAGAAAAATTTCAAGAAATCAAACAAGCTAACGAAACTCTAGAACAACGGGTGCAAAAACGTACCCGGCAACTGTTAGAAACTAATGGAAAACTGGAAAATGAAATCGTAGAGCGCCAGCAAGTACAGGAGGAGCTTTATCGTCGCCAGCAGGAATTCAAAGCACTGCTGGAAAATGCGCCGGATGCGATTATGCGTCTAGATAGGGAAATGCGTTATGTTTACGTAAATCCAGCAGTGGAGCGGATAAGTGGAATGCCATCAAACGCATTCATCGGCAAGTCTCCCCCGGAACTAGGCTCGCCAGAAGAGTTGTCGCAATTGTGGGAGAAAACGCTGCGAAAAGTCTTTGAAACAGGTGAAGAACAAGCAATTGAATTCGAGACTGAGACGGTAAACGGACTCTGCACTTTTCAATCGCGTGTGGTGCCAGAGTTAAATAAGGAAGGCGCGATCGCATCCGCTTTAGTCGTAAGCCGCAATATTACAGACCGCAAGCAGGCGGAAGAAAAAATCCGCACCATGAACGCTGAACTGGAACAGCGAGTCATCGAACGCACGGCGCAATTGGAAGCGGCTAACAAAATCAAGGATGATTTGCTCATTCGCGAACAAGCTGCACGCGCCGACGCAGAGGCGGCGAACCGCATGAAGGACGATTTCCTGGCAACGGTTTCCCATGAACTCCGCACGCCGCTTAATTCAATGCTGGGTTGGGCTAAATTGCTCCGTTCTCGCAAGTTTGACGAAGTAACCACGGCTAAGGCTTTGGAGACTATCGAACGCAATGCTAAATCTCAGGCGCAACTGATTGACGATATTCTGGATGTCTCGCGAATTATTCGGGGTAAGTTTAGCCTGAATATTCGCCCGATTGAACTGATACCACTCATTAATCTGGCGCTTGATACCGTGCGTCCCGCTGCTGAGTCCAAATCGGTTCGGCTTGAGAGTGTACTCGATCCCTCGGTGGGTGCAGTGTTGGGCGATAGCGATCGCTTACAGCAAATCATCTGGAATTTACTCTCTAATGCGATTAAGTTCACCCCTGAAGGCGGGAAGGTGGAGATTCGGTTGTCACTTGTCAGGGAAGATTTGTCAGGTTCTAACAGCGTTCCAAAACCAACGAACAACTATGCTCAAATCGCAGTCAGCGACACGGGGAAAGGTATTAGCCCTGACTTTTTACCCTACGTTTTTGAGCGGTTCCGCCAAGCCGATAGTTCAATTACAAGATCGCACGGCGGATTAGGTTTAGGTCTTGCTATTGTCCGCCACTTGGTGGAATTGCACGGTGGAAGCGTTCGCGCCAACAGCCCCGGCGAAGGGAAAGGATCGACTTTCACGGTGATATTGCCACTCATTGATAGGGGATTAGGGACGCAGAAAGACTCACGCCCTACCCCAATCACCAATCACCAATCCTCAATCTCCCTCAAAGGTTTGCGGGTGCTGCTTGTGGATGACGAGGCGGACACTCGCGAGGTTATTAAGGTAGCGCTGGAGGAGTGGGGAGCCGAAGTGACGGCAGTGGAATCAGCGATCGCAGCCTTCCAGACACTGGAAGATTCGCAGCCAGATGTCTTGGTGAGCGACATTGGGATGCCGGAAGAGGATGGTTATGCTCTAATTCGTAAAATCAGGATGCGCGACTCCCACGCTGGGGGTGAAATTCCCGCCGTGGCCCTGACGGCTTACGCCAGCGATCGCGATCGCGCTTTTGCTATGGCAGCTGGCTTTCAGAGGCATATCCCTAAGCCTGTTGAGCCATCTAAGTTGGCGGATGCGATCGCGCAACTTGCCAGACGAAGTTCATAGGTAAAATGCAAAATAACTAATTGCTAATTATTTTTTATTACTATTAGGGATTAGCCTTCTTCTGTCTTGCCATTTGCCTAATGATTACTCAACCAATTACGCAAATCATCGATAGTTGAAAAATCCAGTAAAGCCTCTGCCAAATTTTCTAATTGTGCCACTGGTAACTGAGAAATCTGTTGTTGAAATTCCGGATCAAGTGTACCAAACCGACGAGTCAGCAGACGCAGGACAAGTTCCTGTTTTCCCCTCTCAATTCCTTGCTCCATCCAACTTGTGACAATTTCCATAACTTCCTCCCGTTCGACTGGTTCAATCCTAACAATCTCGGCTTGAAACTGCCGTTCTTCCTCTGCATTCAGCCGCAGATAGGTGTCCACAAACCCAGAAATCAACTGCATCCTTGCGGGATCTAAACGCAGTGTCGCCAGCAAACGCAGACATTCTAACTTGACTCTAATTCTATCTTTTCGGGCGATTCGCATCTTAGACATTAATGCAGCGGCTACTGGGTTAGGTTGCTGCAAAAAATCTCGCCAGTTGAGTCGATTTAGCTGGATGACAGCATGGTTAAAATCTAACACTACTTTGTCAGGAAACTCGACTCGATGAAAATTTGGCTGCTCCTCCAGAGGGTAATCGAAAGAAAATATTACGACTGGGTACACAGGTAAGCGATGTTTTTCATACAAACGAGCGAAGTAAAAAAACATCCGTTCGCTAAAATCTGTTTGTGATTGAGATTGGTTCTCGACATGAATTAGAAAACATGACTCTTTACCCCTAAATTGGCATTTTGCCACTAAATCGACTTCGCGGCGATCGCCTGATGTCACATCTGTAAATATTTCCTGCGGCAAAAAGGTGATGGGTTCTCGTTCTAAGTATGCAGAGACTTCGGGGAAGAATAATTCGATAAATTCCCAGAAAAAGGTAGAAATTAATTCTTTGAATAAGCGATCGTGGTCTATCATCAAATAAAGCTAATGGCTAATCGTAATAAAAAACCATTATTTAAAAATTATTGTAGTTGAGGCAGCTCAACCAGCATAACATAAGCATTTGTAGGGTTTCGCTATTGCACAGTCCCAACCTACTCTTACTAATTGCTAATGGCAAGAAAACCCCATTAACCATTAGCAATTATTTATTTTTTGAGCGCAGTTAATTTTTTAAACATCGCTTCTCGTGCCTGCATTGCTAAAGTATCATCCAGCGGTTCCAAAGACACTGGCCTTTGATACTTTTCTAACAATGCTGTCTGAATCAGCCAATCAGCGATGAAGGGATTTTTAGGTAAAAGCGGGCCGTGAGAGTAGGTAGCGATCGCATTCCGATAAAACGCCCCTTCCGTCCCATCTTCCCCATTGTTACCGTAACCGCTAACCACACGTCCCAACGGTTCCACATTCCCCAGATAAGTTCTACCGCCGTGATTTTCAAAACCAATTATTACTGGCGCAGCGCCCAGCATCTTTTGCAAATCCTGCGCCAACCGTGTCGCCGTCACCTCAAAAACTACATTACCGATACAGCGACGCGCGTCTGGGCCTGGATGCTTGCTTTCCATATCCAACAAACCCAATCCCTCAATCCGCTGACCTAACGCTGGTTCATAGTAGTGTCCCAACAACTGCGGCGATCCACAAGTAAACACCCCTGGTGTCCCAGCTTCAATCTTCTCGCGGATAGCCTCCGCCTTCGCCCCCCGCAAATCGCGCATCACGATTTCTTGCTGTCGGTCTTGTGCGCCGCCACCAACCAACACATCCACCTTCTGAAATTCTTCTGGCGGCGTATCCTGCGCCAAAGACAACACATTCACCCGAATTCCGCGCCATTCGGCGCGTTGGCGCAAGCATATCACATTGCCGCGATCGCCATAGGTACTCATCAACGACGGATAAAGCCAACCAATAGTTAATTCCATCTACTCCCTCTATTCCTTCTCTTTCTCTGCGTCCTCTGCGCCTAGAGCGGTTTTTAAAATCACAAAATCTGCCGCCCAGTCAAAATCCCGCGCACTTCCAACATCGCCGAATAAGTAGGTAAAATGTGCAAAGTTTCCCCTGTCGGAGTGTGTTCTAAAGCTGTAGCGATCGCATCCTGCAAATCTTCCTTTACAATCAACTTGCAGACATTTCCCTCAGCTTGACTATAGCGGATACGCAGGGCCATATCATAGACGCGATCGCCGCTCACCACCACAGTTCCCCCCTTCTCCACCAACTTTTCCGTATCCACATCCCAAATCCACGATACATCTGTACCGTCGGGCGTGCGATCGTTCAACACCATTAGTGTTGTAGAGGAACCACCATTACTTCTTTGCTGATTAACTGCGCGAATAGTTTCATTCAACGCCACGGGATTTTTTGATAACAAAATCCGCACCTTTTTCCCCGCAACTTCTAATTCCTCAGACCGTCCAAAAGCCGCGTGGAAGTTTTTAATTGTATCTAAAAGAGTATCTGCATCAACCCCAATTTCTTGAGCTGCTAATACAGCCGCCAGCGTATTATATTTGTTGTAAATGCCGATTAAAATCTGAGGCCATTTTCGGCTGTCAATTGCCAGCTTGCTTTTCTCAAAGCCACAACTGGGACAGTGAAAATCGCCTTGATGAGATAAGTAGACACCCTGATAATCGAGAGAATGACCGCACCGAGGACAATAAATAGAATCTACCGCGTGAGGAATTTCGTCAAGATAGGCTTCTGGTTCGCTTAGCCCAAAAGATAAAACCCGTTGCGGCAACTGCTGACCCAAATAAGATAACGTCGGGTCATCACCATTTAAGATTACCACAGTTTCTTTTGGAAGTTGCGCGATCGCATCTTTCCAACGCTGGCTTATCGTATCAACTTCACCGTACCTATCCAGCTGATCCCGAAACAGATTTAAACATAAAATAAATTTCGGTTGAATAGAAGGCAGAACCTTGGGCAGAATATTTTCATCCACCTCCAAAATCGCATAATCAGCGCTCAACTGACCGATTAAGTTAGTGTTTGCCAACAGTGCTGTCATTAATCCATTTACCAGATTAGCACCAGCAGCATTGTGGGCAATTCGCCATCCCTGACGTTCCAGCATCGTCCGCAACAGCAGCGATGTCGTCGTCTTCCCATTCGTCCCCGCAATGAAAATAACCCCGTGTTTCACCTGACGAGACAGCAGCTGCAACAGATTCGGATGCAGGCGACGGGCAATTTCCCCAGGTAATACACTAGCAGCCCCCAGCCGCAGCGATCGCACCAGCGCCGTTACCGTCTTCGCCACCGCCACCGCCACGCCTAGCCGAAATCTATCGAAAAATGATATCCTCACACCACACTCCTACCAAGACGCGATTTATCAAGTTTCTACAAGCGTCTTTACTGCTTATCTACTGAGCTGTTGTTGGCTCGTCAGCATTTTACCTTAACAAGAGCCTACATCCACTTATTTTCCAGAACAAGCTTCTGTGTTTAGATTCCGTAGTAGCAAGATTTCTTCGGTAAAGTCTAGCTAAAAATCGCCCTTCGTCCCTTTTAAATTTAAGTGTTTTTCACCCATTTTCAGGAAAATTTCTTTTTTAAACCCTAGACTTATCTTGGTTTTTCCTGATATAATTTATCTTGATAAGGAAGAACTACGCTGCAATATTATTTATAAAAATATTTTCATTATTGAACTAACAGTCCGAAGCGAGAAGCCGTATAGCAACGAGTGATACCTTTCACCTTTTTTTTAACCGCCTAACGACTAAAGCCTGTGGGCTTATATATGCGCGATCGCTTATTTTTTACCCAGAATTGCACAAATCAAAGTCTCTCGTTCTCGACCCCTCAATTGAAGGTTTTTGACGGGTCGGGCGTAATAGCGATCGCGCACATATCCATAAGTTTCACCAGTAACTAACAGGCGATACGGATTACCTTCTTTGACATCCTTATTCATCGCCTCTAGTCGGGCAGCAATATTAACAGTATCTCCCAGCACTGAGTAATTTAAACGCCGAGAACCGCCCACACTACCAGCGATAATTAGACCAGTGTGAATGCCAATGCCAAATTCAATTTTGGGCTTGTTTTGAGCCAGCAGGTGTTCGTTAAGCTGTTGCAGCCGTTCGTGCATGGCTAAACTAGCAGCGATCGCATTCAAAGCATCTTGCTGAATTTCTTCCGGCTTCGTGTGAGGAAAGGGAATACCAAAAACTGCCATAATTGCATCCCCAATATATTTATCTATAACGCCGCCGTTGTTCATGATGCAATCGCTCATTGCATCCAAATACTCGTTTAGCCAAATTAGCAACTCGCGGGGTGTTAGTTTCTCCGAAATGGTAGTGAAACCCCGAATATCCATAAATAAAACCGTCGCTACCATTTCTTGAGCTTTTAACTCACCTTTATGAAAAATTTCAGTTTTCCGCTGCCAAATTAAACTAGCAGTCTCCGGAGCCATGTATTTCTCAAACAGACTCATTAGCTGTTGCTTTTCCTGCTGTTCTCGCAATTGTAAAATCACCCCTGATAGCACCATTGTCCCAATTGGTGCGGCGATGGAAATCCAGACATTAGCGAAGGTGAATAATAATAGTGCAATTGCATACCAAACTATCAATAACAAAAATGTGATCGCAATTCTTCCTTTTGACCCTTGGGTGGAAAATAACCTACTCGAAACAGGGCCAACCAACAGCAACAACAGCACCGTTCCCCACTTGGGTACAGTAGAAAGGAGCCTGTTATTCAGCA
This sequence comes from Trichocoleus sp. FACHB-6, assembly GCF_014695815.1. Lineage (NCBI taxonomy): Bacteria > Bacillati > Cyanobacteriota > Cyanophyceae > Leptolyngbyales > Trichocoleusaceae > Trichocoleus > Trichocoleus sp. FACHB-6. The sequence continues at coordinate 51,112 of NZ_JACJOY010000013.1, read as the reverse complement.
AATTATCGATTACAGCTGCATGAATATAAACCCCAGCAGTCGGAGGATTTTGATTTAAAGGGGTCAGCAAGGGGTCGGAAGCTGTAGCGGTGATACCAACTAAAACAAACTTACCAGCGAAAGCGTTTTTAGGAAATCTCCCAGCCACTACATCCACAAAGGAATAAGTTGGTAAAGATTGGGTTTTTCCGACCCAATTAAGTAATACAGGCTGAAATTCAACAGAGCGATCGCTTACGGGTATTTGGTTACTGTTATTATAAACTTGCAGCATTGCAGCCCCTAACGATGGAATTTCACGCACAAATAGCGTCGCCTGACGGCTGATACCATCTGTATCAGGTTTGTGTAAAATATGCCCTTGTGCAGCAGCAGCTTCTACTAAATTTGGTACGATTGGTAAAGGTTTACCTTTGTCATCCCAAACCCTCGCCAAAACTACATTTCCTTTAGCAAACATAGCGTCAGCAAATTGGCTATCTTCGGGACTTTCTTCAGCAAATAGAATGTCAAAACCAATTACAGCTGGTGGAGATACTGATAACGCTTGCAATAGCTGTGCATAGCGATCACGTCTCCAGGGAAATCGCCCATACTCCTGCAAACTGGTTTCATCAATTGCAATTACTGCCACCCGTTCATCCCACTCTGGCGATAGCAAAATTCCCCCATCGCGAATTTGAAACAGCGTATTGTACGCTAGATTTTCTAGCGCTTTCCATCCCTCTAGTTGCCACATGGTCACGGAAATTACACCAGCAATAATTCCCGGCAATAAAGAATTTAACACCGAAATTTTAATAGTCATTAGTTATTAATCATTAGCCAGTTGCTAAGTGCTAATTCTTCAAAAGCCATTAGCCAAGGACTACTGACTATTGACTCCTGATTCCCGAAGTTTTGCACCTAAGTTATAATATTTCTCGTCTCCCAATGGGCTACGAACCACTAGCCGCAAATCAGAATTGGCTGGCGCAGGAAGTATTGCATCAATTTTACCCTTTTGATTTATCTCTAGGGGACGGTTATTAAGAAATGCCAAATTTAGCGGATCGACTATACAAATCAACCGGATTTTGTTGTTCCCGATTGCTGACAAACTTTCCAATTTGTATTTTAATTTATCCTTCGTCAAGCGAGGTAGCGTTGGCGGGGAACCAGGAAAAACAACAGAAGAGTAACCACCATTTATTCTCACAGTTTGCCCTTTAGCTGTGATGGCTACGGCACCTTCAAGCGTAGAAATTCCTGTTTTCCCTTTGGGATCAACAGCAACGCCAAACACGGTGCCGCGAACGCCAGCAACACCAGATGGAGAGCTAATTTCCAAGCGCGAATTAGGGTTTTTTAAGGTTCGTGCTTGTATCCTTGCCTGCCCTTTAGGCACCCCCAGGACAGTCACCCTGCCGCCCTTGGCAGCCAGAGAAAGATTTTTAACTTGTACAATGGAATTTTCTGAAACATTGATAGTAGCGATCGCAGTGTCTACAGCTAAAACAGCGCTGGAGTTTGCCCCCGTAGCAATTTGCTGCCCAGATGTTGTCAAGCGATCACCTACTTTTGCCTGTCTTCCTTGGTAAGTTACTGTCCCGCGAATCTGCCTCACTTCCACAAAGCGGCTCGAAGGCAATTGAAGATCCTTAGCCAGCAAGGGTAAGGCTACTAATAAAATACCCGTTAATACCAATGCTAACAGTCGGTAAGTTCTAGCTGGGTGCAATTTCATAGGGCAGAAAATTATTAAATCGAAAATAATTTGGCTATGTAGCTATATTATTTATCGCTTTTTAGCGGGGAATTTATGCAAAAATATTATTGTTTAGACTAGATATTATATCCCCAATAAGTTCCGCTTAAGATTGAGGTGCAGAGATCATGCATTTAATAGCACAAGCATTTAATCAAAATATCTTTTTACCCTGAATGCAGTAAATTATAATAGCCTGTTTTCGTTTCCGCAGTTGAATGGTACGGACGGCGCGATCATGATAGTTTCCACAGCAACGTTGATATGAATATTCGTCTTTTACATTTTCGATTCGGTATTCTGGCAGCTTATCGCCGTTCGTGGCGGCATCTTTTTGACCGCTACTTGTTGAGGCTAATTGCTTGTTTGGGTTTGCTGCTGCTGCTGGGAACCCCCTCAGCCTTAGCAGGCATCAACGACGATTACTTTGACGGCAATATCTTTGCCCTCTACGCTGGCAATGGCTCACTGGTGCCGCCGAAAGTGACTTTGGCAGAATCTTTCGCCCGGAAAAAACCTGCGCTGCTGGTGTTCTTCGTAGACGATAGCAGCGATTGCAAGCAGTATGCGATCGTCGTCAACCGCTTACAAGCTTTTTATGGTCGGGCGGCAGATATTATGCCCATCAACGTAGATGCTATTCCAGAAAAATCCACCTTTACAGCTACCGAACCCGGCTATTACTATGAAGGTGTCGTCCCTCAGACAGTGTTGCTCAACCAGAAAGGCGAGGTTGTGCTGAACGAGAAGGGGAAGGTCGAATATGAGAAGGTAGATGATGTCTTGCGGGAGGTGTTTGACTTGTTGCCTCGTTCCGAATCAGCAGAACTGAAGCGGCGAACATTCAATGAGTTTAATACCGAATTAACCAAATAATTGTATTTGGGCCGCTGGCATTAGTGTTAACTTCAGCTCTGGCGAATAGAATTCGCAGCTATACAAACTCTCATCCGCCTGCGCGGAGTATCGGAATATCAAAGGTTTTGAACTCCGCCTGCGCGGGTTGAGCAAAGCCGCATAGGCTTCGCCTCCGGTCTGTGTAGCTGCGGTTTTAACCGCCCAGCTGACGTTAATTTGATACTGACTTGTTGACCTATTTCAAGGCAAGCGACGCTAAACTATCTGTAACCGCGACCAGATGGTGTTCTGATGCCAAAAGTCTACACCACCGAGGAGCTAATCAAAATCTTGGCTACGGAGCGCCGCGCCTGTCTCAATGGGCAGCGCCTTAATTTAGCTGCCAAGACTTCTGGAGTTAACCCATTGATTGACAAGTTTCTCAAGCCGGAGGGCATCCAAAAATTCACAGCTTATCAAGACTTTAAAGCCGCAGTTCATCGCTATCAGAGGGAACATAACGTTTCCGGCATTGTTTGGCGACAGCTAACACTCAAGAACAAGACTCTACGAATTCCAGAAGTAGATGCTCAGCTAATTGCTCTTCCGAGTGATATGGAGACGCTGAAAGCTGCTAAGAATTCAATAATGTTATTTTGGCATGAAGCAACAGCCGAGATGGACTTGTACCTGAGCGTTAATAATGGCAAAGACCACCGGATGATTATGGCACCAGATGTAGACAGAATTGCTTGTGGCACCGAATGGGCAAGCCTTTGGAAGTGGGAGAAGTCAGATTTTTTAGAAATTGTCTTGCAACTCGGTTGGGGAAAGCCAGAGGAAGCTGCTTATAAACGGGGATGGCCTCATTCAGGAAGCGAGTATATTCATGCAGTGAATCCTGGGAATAGTCCTATTTGTTAAGGCTGGTGGCAATACCGTTCGCTAAAGAATAATTTTCCAGTAGGTTTCTACACATATATCAACATTTGTGCAGCGATCGCATAAGTCAGAAATATGTTCCCAAATATTTTTACTCAATTCTCTGGGTGATTATATAGTGATCGCGCGCCCAATCCTGCTCTAAACTATAAGCTTATAGGGTGCTTTGACCGAATGCGATCGCATTTCTACTCTTTTCCATAGTGCTATTGTCCGCCAGTCTCAACAAATTTCAAGAGCCAGCTCTTGTTAATCCCTCTTCTCTAGACCTGCCAGTCTGATGCTACTGCATACAGCTTTAAGCTCATCCTTTACTTGATTAACAGTTTTAATTGTTCCAACCTTCACTAGCCTTGTTAGGATACAATTGTCGGCTGAGTAAGAACTGCCACATGCTGCCTCTTGATAAGCGAGGAAATAGTCTACACTCCAAGGACTCGCTTCTGGGGGCGGCTAATACACCTGCCTCCATAACAACCTTATTACCACCCTCCTACACGAGCCTCTTATGGAAACTAGAGAATACACAGAAGATATAGATTTTAAAAAATACTGGCTTATCCTCAAACGGCGTTGGCTACCCGCCACCACCGTCTTTGTATTTACAGTTTCACTAGCTACCGCATTTGCGTTCTTAAAAAAGCCCACCTATGAAGCCGAAGGTAGGCTTTTGTTTAAGAAGCAAAATACGACTTCTGCCTTAGTCACAGAAGCAGGAGCAAAAATCGGGCAGTTGGAACCGCTAAACGTTCTGAATACCCCTCTCGATACTGAAGCAGAGATAGTCCGTTCTGAGCCTCTAATACAAGAGACGATAAATTCCCTAAAACTGAAAGACAAAAAGGGAGACCCCCTAAAAACTATCGATTTCCTAAAACAGCTGACGGTAAAAGGTATCAAAGGGACTGATGTTTTGCAGATATCCTTTAAAAGCAAAGATCCCCAAGAAGCTGCAAAGATAGTCAACAAAGTTATGAGTCTTTATCGCGAGAAGAACATACTTAATAACCGCGCTCAAGCAGCTGCGGCTCGCGAATTTATTACTAAGCAGCTACCCAAAACTGAAGTTAATGTTCGTCAAGCAGAAGCAGCTTTGCGTAATTTCAAAGAACAGAATAACATTGTAGCTTTAGAAGAAGAAGGAAGCTCAGCGGTAAAAGCGATCGCAGAGCTAGACAGCAAAAAAGCTCAGACTCAGGCTGAACTTGAAGATGCAAGTGCTAGAGTCGCCGCCTTCCAAAATAAGATAGGTCTGAATTCACGGCGGGCTATGACACTAAACTCGCTCAGTCAATCTCCCGCAGTTCAGCAAGTGTTGATAGAACTCCAAAAAATTGAAGGCGAGTTGACAGTTGAGCGCACCCGCCTTCAGGATGAAAATCCCAGAATAATTAATCTGGAAAGTAAACAAGCTGCATTAAAAGCTTTACTACAGGAACGGGTAGGTCAGGTTGTTGGCAGTAACCAACAAGTATCCGGAGAAAATTTACAAATTGGTGAACTTGAACAAAAACTAACCGCAGAATTAGTCAATGCAGAGGTGCAACGCTTAGGCTTGGCTAATCAAGTCAGTTTTCTATCTCGCGCTCAGTCGGCATACAGGCAAAGGGCTAACATTTTACCCAGATTGCAACAGGGCCAGCGCGATTTACAACGGCAAGTAGAAGCCGCGCAATCAACCTATCAAATTCTCTTGAAAAATCTTCAAGAGGTACAAATTGCGGAAAATCAAAATGTAGGCAACGCTAGTTTAATTGCCGCAGCTACAGTTCCAGAAAAGCCCGTAGGTACTCGCAAGATAATAATCCTAGCTGCCGGAATTGTGGCAGGCAGTCTACTTTATGTAATCACTGCTTTCCTTGTAGACCTGAAAGATCCAACTATCAAAACCGCCAAAGAGGTGCGGGAGTTATTTAAGTATACCGTCCTGGGAATGGTTCCTTCTTTGAAGAAAAAAGTAACTTTTCGCAGTAAGAAATTAGAAAGAATTGTTCCGCAGCTTCCCGTTAGAGATAATCCACATTCGGTTATCAGTGAAGCTTACCGAATGCTTCAGGCAAACTTGAAGTTTCTCAGTCCAGATCAAGAGCTGAAAGTCATTGCGGTGACAAGTTCTGTTTCTAAGGAAGGCAAGTCTACGGTTTGTGCCAACTTGGCTATGGCTATGGCTCAACTGGGAAGACGAGTTTTATTAATAGATGCGGATCTGCACCATCCTATGCAGCATCACATCTGGGACTTGACTAATGCAATTGGTCTGAGCGATGTCATCGTTAATCAAGCTGAGTTTGGAATGGCTGTGCGGGAAGTGATGGATAACCTCGATGTGCTTCCTTCTGGGGTGATTCCTCCTAATCCATTGGCTCTTGTTGACTCAAAGCGGATGGCTGCATTAATTGACAATTTTTCTAAAGACTACGATTTTATAATCCTTGATACGCCTCCAATCGTTCTGGTAGCGGATGCTCTAGCAGTGGGCAAAATGACTGATGGTATTTTATTGGTAGTCCGGCCAGGCGTGGTTGATACTGTCAGTGCTGCTGCTTGTAAGCAATTTTTGGTGCAATCAGGTCAGAAGGTTTTAGGCTTGGTAGTCAATGGTGTGATTGTGGAAAACGAACCTGATAGTTATTTCCACCATGCCAAGGCATACTACAAGGAAGATGCCAGTACGCCGAAAATGCTGACAGCTAAGGCTCCCAAAAATAGCGATCGCTTTTAAACCGGCATTCGTCGGTACTTCTAGATCGAACCATAAGCGTACCGTTGTAGAAACGTTCTATACGCTTATGGCAAATCATCTTATCCTAACCGTATTAGGCTAGGGGCAGTAGAAATTTTTTTTACAGGAGAGGGGCGGCTCCCCTTTCCTGGCGGGGAAGGCAGCTAAGTTATACAGTTGCTTCAATGCCCTTACGTACATAGCCTCTCCTGATAGGGAAAGTAGGCAAATTGGCTCTTGCCGGCTGCTACTGCGGGTAAGCAAAAACACAATTATTTTTTAATGTTCCCGATTAAAAAATAATTGTGTTTTTGTTTAGGGTATGTCAAATTACACTTTGTAAATACAGACTTCATTAGCAGTTTATATCTGTTGGCTCGGAAAATTAATTGTAAAGTACACAAGTACAATTTATACAAAATTGAGCTTGTCAAGTAGTTCTACGTAGGAACAAAGTCAGCCGACAACTGTGCCAAGGAATATTTTGCAATTTACTACTTTTGATAGTAGTAGTAACGGGTTCAATTGTAGGATAATACCAGGCTCCCTATAAGCCTAGGAATGGCTAGGCTAGGGTGTTTCGGCTTGGGGACGAAATTATTGCCTAGTGCTAGATCCAGTAGATATTTTGGATAAAAAAGATATTAAAACTCATTATTATGAAGTTGCCATGAAGTCAAGTATGGGATTTGAGAATTCTCTGTGAAATATGGCAAATTCAATTTACTTGGATAGTGTTTTACAGTAATCTACGTAATAACGCTGAAGAGAATCTCAGATTCTCAAGTAAGCTAAGCAATAATGCTAAAGGAAATTTACTAACAGGCTGCTAAATTAACCTTTGTTGCTACGAAAAAACTACCAGCACACCTAGCTATATATAGGTTTTATAGTTATGCGTAAACCTGTTTTGACTATCTTCTACCAGTTCAATCCCAGTGGCATTAGCATCGGGGGTATTCAAACAGTCATACGCACCTTTGTCAAATACGCTCCTAGCGAGTTTGAAATCCGGCTGGTAGGAACGGAAAACGATCCATCCAAACCAATAGGAGTATGGCGAGATACCCAAGTGGCAGGCAGAGAAATCCGCTTTATGCCTTTGTTTTTTATAGAAAACGATAACTTTAAAAAATTAGTACCAACCAGTATTAAATATACGGCTGCTCTTTTGGGCCGTAACTTGAGTTCAGATTTCATGCACTTTCACAGGCTGGAACCGACCCTAGCAACTCTTAAATGGGCTGGTGAAAAAACTCTTTTTATTCACAATGATATTCAAAAGCAGGTAAATTCTACAGACAAGAAAAATGCTATTTTATGGCAACGTTTTCCAGCAGCGTATTTTGCTGTCGAACACTATCTTATAAGTCAATTTTCCCAAATCTTGTCGTGCAACACCGATTCGGTGCAACATTACCAGCAGCGTTACCCAGACATAGCAGAGCGCGTTTCCTACGTCAAAAACACAGTAGATAACGAAATTTGCTACCCATTAACTGAGGATGAACGCGAACAAGCTAGGCGAAGCTTAGCACAGCAAATGGGTTTAGCCCAGGATACGCGCTTTATTCTATTTGCTGGTCGCCTTCACGCCCAAAAAGATCCCGTACTGCTAATCCGCTCCATTGCTGCCCTGAACGATGCAAATGTTCACCTGCTCATAGCGGGTGATGGAGACTTAAAGGATGAGCTAAATTCTGAGATTTCCCGCTTTGGATTGACCGAACAGGTAACGCTGCTGGGACCATTAGCCCAGAAAGAACTTGCACAGTTGCAGCGGATATGCAGTGTCTTCGTACTAACTAGCGTCTATGAAGGTCTTCCTATGGTTGCTCTCGAAGCACTTGCCAGCGGTACCCCATTGGTGACAACCAATTGCGGCGAAACTCCCAACCTACTCACTGCTGACAGTGGAGTGGTATGCGAGGAGCGAACGCCAGCCGCAGTTGCAGATGCCTTGCGTAAGGTACTGCACAATAGCGGAGATTATCCACTTGAGGCGTGCGTTAAAGCTGCCAAACCTTACAGTGCCAAGACTGTTGTGGGTGATATCTACAGCGATATGCTAAGTCGCTGGGAACAGGGGAATTTATCTACTAGCCAGATTAATCATAAAAGCTTTACCGGGGTTTAACAATGAAAATTGCCGTAATTGGAGCGAAAGGGTTGCCTGCCAAACAAGGTGGCATTGAGCATCACTGTGAAGAAATTTACTCGCGGGTAGTTGAACAGGGTCACGAAGTAGATTTGTTTGCTCGTTCCTCATACACCGGAAATGTTTCACTGAGTCACTATAACGTTCATGGTGTGAAGGTTGTTTCTATACCCAGCTTGAATGTCAAGGGAATGGATGCTCTGTTGAGTTCGGCGCTGGGAGCGATCGCTTCTAATGCAAAGCGTTATGATATCGTTCACTTCCACGCTTTAGGGCCATCTCTCTTTACCTGGCTACCAAAATTTGCCTCTTCAGCAAAAGTCGTTGTTACCTGTCATGGCTTAGATTGGCAACGTGCCAAATGGAACAAAGCTTCTAGCGACCTAATCCGTCGTGGGGAACGCGCTGCTGTCCGCTTCTCTGATGAGATGATAGTCGTTTCAGAGGAACTGCGCTCATACTTTAAGCAAACTTACGGTAAAGAGACAATTTATATTCCTAACGCACCCTCAAATATGGGTGATTCAGACCCTACTTTTACTTATGGAACTTCGCTAGGTCTGGAACAGGGACGCTATATTCTATTTTTAGGTAGACTGGTGCCGGAAAAGTGTCCCGACTTACTCATCAAAGCCTTTCAAAACCTTCAGCAAGAAGGATGGAAACTCGTCATGGTCGGCGGTACCAGCGATACCAATGAGTTCACCTCAGAGATAACCGACATGGCGGCGAATAACAAAAACATAATATTCACAGGTGAACTTAGAGGGCCTCGTCTAGCAGAAATCCTTCGGGGCGCGGGATTGTTTGTACTTCCTTCTGAGTTGGAGGGATTACCTCTATCGATGTTGGAAGCAATGCAGGAAGGTGTCCCCGTACTCGGTAGTGATATTCCCGTGCATCAGCAATTGATCGGCAAAGAACGGGGGATGCTTTTCCAGGTGAAAAATGTAGACTCCTGCCTCCGCAGCTTGGAATGGGCAATCAATCACCAGCAGGAACTGGCGGTAATGGCTAAAAACGCCCAGAATTATGTACAAACAAACTATACCTGGAACCAGATTACTGCCGAAACGTTGAAGTTGTACAACACACTCACCGCCCCTGTTCCAAAACCAAAACCAAACCCATTTCCAGTTTCAGACCGTCCTGCCAAGGCTTAAGAGTGCTGTTGCATCTCTAAATTGTCAATATAACTTAATATTTCCCGTCAGGGGATAGGGGCGCGCAAATAACTGTACGCCCCTACTATTTTTTGTGTTTGAATTTTTTTTACCGACAATAGCCAGTGACACTCACTGCACCAATGTTATAAGCGCGACACCCATACTTACACTCAATTACGGCTGTACTAGCACCATTAATTTACAAATCTTAGCTTTTAGGATAAAGTAATAACCAAAATTTGAATTGATGAGTAAAAAATTATACTTACATATATCCACGTAGGTTTTCCAATTTATAAGGGCGTTCTTTACAATTAATTCAAAAAATTCACTGATGCCAACGCCACGTACTGTTTTATATGCTAGAGAGGTAAAGAAAGCTACTCAGAAAAATGAACACCTTTATCAATAAACTAATTTCTACGAGCGTAATGTTGATCTTCACTGCGGCTGGTTTCGTAGTATTAGCATTTTCCGTAGTCTTGATGATGGTTGAATCCCTCGTCTCGCAAGTGTTGTCAGAAGCAACAGCACTACAAAATCATTCTTTAACAGAACGTGTTACTAGCGCGGAAGAACCGTCTAGAGGTTCCCAAATTTGTTAAAGGCTAATGCCTTGGTACTTGGCAGATCAATTTGACCAGTATTCAGGGGCGAACTGGGGGTACGGGCGCGGAAGATAAAGCAGCCTGTTCCTTGGAATCGTCTGGAGTTCCGTAGTAGATACCCCGGCCATTGGTACCAATGAAGACCAAGCCAAACTGCTGCCAACTCGCCTCCATCACATTTGGCTCGCCACCGATGGGATTTTGCTTAGAACCGATGCTTATCCAAGTTTTGCCTCTGTCGAGAGAACGGAAGATTCCCTCGCCCATACCAGAAATTTTTCCATACAAATAAAGCGCCGGAGTTGTACTTCCTGTCTGTGGTTTCCCGAAACTAAACAAATGCGCCTTTTCTACCGAAGGCAGTTTAGAAAACGTTTTGCCACCGTCTGTGGAATGGAATAAACCTTCCCAGTCTAAGCTGAGCCAGACTTCGTCTTTCGCGTCTGGAACTGTTTTCAGCGCATACGAATAATAGTCACTATTAATATTGGGAATCGATGAGTTAACAACGCTGAAGGATACACCTCCGTCAGTGCTGCGGTAAACTTTGCCGTCGCTGTAATAGTAAAAAGTATTGCCATCTACTTTATCCGCCACCAACGGCTGACCCCAATACCACGGGCCTTCTGGGCCATTAGGTAGTCCTGACACTGCACTCCATGATGCGCCGCCATCAGTGGTGCGTAGGGGTGGAGCTTTACTGACAGCTACAACGAACAAATTTGGGTTAGTTGCCGATATAGCTACGCGCAGTGGCATTGATGCCGGAAATGACCCAAACCGCTTCCATGTTAATCCGCCATCTGTTGAAGTTGCTCCTGTATAAGTTGAGTTCCACCTCGAACCGCCAACGCGGACGATACGCAAAGGGTCGGTTTGGGAGTAGGCGATCGCATAGGTGTCGCGATTGGCGTTATTTATGGGAGAAATACCTTCAAACCTTTTGGCGGGAAAGGCGTTCAGTCCATTGTTGTGATAGAAACCGTCTACATCGGCTACCCCGCTCAACAAGACAGCGCCTTTGGGAGGTGCAGCGATCGCAAAAGCAACTACTTCTTCGTGTCCTTGCTCATAGTTAGTCCAAACGGCCGGATTGGCGTTGATATTGTCTGTCTGCCAAATTCCAAACCCGTCAGTTAACCATACTTTCCCTGGAACTTTTGGGTCAAACTCAATAGCGGAAGTCCACAAGGAAAACATGGAGTCGTCCCACCAAGGAACGGTATGCTTTATCGATGCCTTTTTCTCTGTCCAAGTGGCACCACCATCTGAGGTTCTGTAAATTTTAGTAGAGGTAGATTGGCCCAAGGCTACCAGTAAGTCGTTGGGATTATTCGGGTTAACACCCAAGGCATTAAAAGCTGCTGGTTTGTTTTCTGGGGTGATGTTGCTCCAAGTTCCCTTTTCATACTTGCTAACCCCTGCCATGTGGGTTACGTACAGAATACTGTTGTTAGCAACAGCCATTCGCTGTCCTTGTGCTGGACTTCCCGCTATTTTGCTCCACGTAACACCCGTGTCAGTAGATTGGTAAATACCGTCTCCGTAAATATTGGCATAGACTAAACCTGGTACTTGGTTGTCAAATACAATGCCCAAGATGCCAACGCCTTTGGTAAAAGTTGGAGATAAAGTTGCGACTTTTGCCCATGTCGCGCCTGCATTCTCCGACTTCCACAGGCCATCGTGCCGCGAACCAAAGAATATAACGTTGGAGTTGGCTGGATTGACAGCTAGCCTTTTCCCCGCCCAACGATGCTCGTCGTTGCTGTCCATCCCTAAGTCTATGTTTAGTTTAGTCCAGTTTTTACCTTGATCTGTGGACTTAAAAATTGACCCTTTGGGTTGCCACTGGGAGTATTTACCTGCGGCCATATAGACGATATTTGGGTTATTGGGATCTGTCGCGATCGCTTCTCCGCCGTAATATGTTTTCTCTTGCATTGAGAAGCTGTCATTTAATGGAATCCAGGTTTTATCTTTGGCATTCCAGCGATAAAAGCCACCAACGTCGGTTCTGATATAAACCAGATCCTTTTGCCCGTTGTGGGTGTAGACACCTGTAACAAACCCCCCGCCTCCTATCGACACGTTAGCCCAGCGATACCCATTTGCCCCGACGTAGGAAGTTGGCGCAATCGGTGCAGACACAAGGTCTGCTCCTACAATTGGCTGTTGGTTGCTACTTGCAGTACACCCAAGCATAATGCCAATAAACACAGGAGCCACAGCCCGATGGAGAAGTTGTAATATCATGATTGACTAAATACTGGTAAGATTACAGCCATTTTGCAGAGAATAATTGAGTTATCTACTCATACATTTCAAGTTTTAATGAAAAATTATCAAGCATTCCATAGCTCAATGCCAAATGTGTAAATATTAAGTATCTTTATAAAAGCTTTAAACTTCTAGGGAAAATTCTCACGAACGCACACTGTTGTCTGTGGTAAATTAATTTTGTTTGCGTAGCAAGAGATTGGCACCCAATTACAATAACTTTAACTGCTGCTGAGATATTTTTGCCAGTCTGTACTAGCATTATTGGCAATTGACTAATTTATTCAATGAAATATGCAGACGGTCTGTAGAAGACAGTCTGAAATATGCAATAGCGATGAACCAAGGCAAACTGAGGAGAAAAATGTGCTGGAGCTGAGCCACCTGCTCAAAAAAATGATGAGCATTGTACCGATCCCTAATCTTCCGCCGCTAAAGACTCCCAAGCTGCGATCGCTATCTATAAATCTCTTTTTCTGGAAGTCTTCATTTGTAGAGCCTCAAAGTTTTTCCCGTAATATTTGCTACTTCGAGGGACGACAAGCATGAGCTTAAAAACTCAAGTCATGCGGGGAGGAATCTACCTGGTATTGCGTCAGGGACTGGGAGTATTCATCAGTCTGGCGGGAGTGATGCTAGTTACCAAAGTGATCGGCCCAGAAAACTACGGTCTGTATGCTGCCGCTGTCAGTATATTTTTGTACCTCCAGATGCTCAGTCAACTAGGTATTGAAGTTTATCTGGTGCGGCGAGAAGGGGAAGAAGAACTAGGAGTATACCACCAAGCTTTCACCCTGCTGCTATTGCAAGCGTTGGCCGGAATGCTTTTAGCTTTTTTGGCGCTTCCCTTAATAGAAAGCTGGGTGAACATCAAAGGGTTTCGCCCGGTAGCGCAAGTCTTGTTTCTGGGGCTTCCCGTCGTTCTCCTCAATCAAGTACCGATGGCCCGGCTAGAGCGCAATCTAGATTACAAGCGGGTAGCTTTAATTGAACTTCTCGGTCAGTTATTTTACTACGTGATAGCCTTTCCATTGGCTTTTCGGGGAGCCGGAGTGTGGGCGCTGGTGGCTGGATGGTGGCTACAGCAAGCTCAAACTCTAGCACTACTCTACTGGAGTGCAGGCTATCGTCCCCGCTTTGCCTGGAACTGGGATTTAGTTAAGCAGATGTGGGGGTACGGCATGAGCTTCTCAGCGTCAATTTGGGTCTGGCAACTGCGTACCCTAATCAACCCCTTGCTAGTAGGTAGGTTCGCCGGGGCCGAAGCGGTGGGATACGTGGCTTTAGCCATCCGCATTATCGAGATTCTTGGTTTTGTCAAGGCAGCAACCTGGCGAATTTCTATCGCTACCCTCTCCCGCTTGCAGGGGGACAAAGAACGCCTAGTAAGAGCTGTAACTGAAGGCATGGGTTTACAGATATTAGCAGTGGGACCCCTGTTAGTCGGAGTTAGTTGGGTTAGTCCTTGGCTAATTCCTCTAGTATTTGGCGATCGCTGGCTTCCGGTAGTACAAGTTTATCCTTTTATCGCCTTGGGCTACCTGACCAACTCCCTGTTTAATATGCACTCCTCCGCCCTCTACGTTCTGCGGCGAAACTGGGAAGTTACAGCCTTTCACATCGTACACATGGCTCTTTTTGCGGGAGCAGCATTTTTGCTTTTACCCCGCCTGGGATTAATCGGATACGGTTGGGCTGAGATAGTGGCTCTGACGAGTTACGTTGTAATTCACTTCTATTTGGTGCGGGATATTGGCAACCCAGACTATCGGCTGACTGGCTTGTGGTGGGGTGCTTTTGCTGCGGCTCTGTTTGCTTATCAGTTAGGATGGTGGGCGGCGCTGGGATTAGTAGTGGTGGCTTTGTTGCCCAGTACGCACCAAAAGCTGAGAGATTACATTAAAAGTATCAGGGGAGCAAAGTCTGAAGGCGCGTCTTGAAGTTAGCGCGACTGTAGCTACGGTCTCTCAATGTTAAAAGTTATACCATTGGATTTTGGAATTGCAACAGTTAAAGTTCTGAAATCCTTTGCAGGCAAGGGTTTCCCAATTGACAATGGTATTAGCGGCTCATCAGAAAATTCAGATTAATTTTCCTTCCCTATGTCACCAGCTCAAACTGTAAATCCCCTCCTAAGCTTCTTTGAAAAAAGATTCGCCATTCTTACCCTGGTAGTCTTCACAGGTGTTTTGAATTTTGCCAGCTATTACAATGTGTCTGAGGGCGTACCAGGATACGGCTTTTACGTTTCGTCTTCCTTTGACCGTCTGGTGTCGCTGCTGCAATATGGGATTTATGCGACAACTTTATTCTTTATTGTTGCCCGGTTCAAAAGTGTTGTTCGCCCTGCTCTGAGAGACCCATTCTTATTAGTTCTAATAGGAATTATTGTCACTTCATTTTTTTGGTCTGATTTCCCAAGTATATCGAGAAAGGCTGGTATATTTGCATTAACAACAACCTTATTTGGATTGTATCTTGCTTCCCGCTTTAGCTTAAAAGAGCAGTTAAGAATAATAGCGTGGGCGTTGGGTATAGTCGCAGTATTTAGTTTATTGTATACGCTAGGTTTACGGGGATCGGGAATAGAAAATGGGACTCATTCGGGAGCTTGGCGAGGACCATTGTTGCACAAAAATCTCTTTGCTCGGCTGATGCTTGTATGTGCGTTTCCTCCATTACTAGCTGCTCTGGATCTTCGCAATAAGTATCGCTACCTTGTGTTTGGTGTTGCTGGTCTGGCAATTGCTCTAATTATACTTTCAACTTCTAAAACTGCTCTGGTTATCTTTCTTACTTTGATACTTCTGTTACCTCTGTATAGAGCTTTGCGATGGAGCGATAACCTGGCAATTCCCTTCTTTATCACTGCAATATTAGTAGGCGGAAGTATGGCTACATTTACTGTAGCTAGTTGGGACAATTTGCTGTTTAGTTTAGGGAAAGATCCTACCCTCAGCGGTCGTACAGAGATTTGGGAAGCTGTCATGCATAAAATTTGGGAGCGTCCTTGGTTAGGTTACGGGTATCAGGCGTTTTGGATAGAGGGAGGAGAGTCAGATTATGTGTGGCGCGTACTTCGCTACAGGGTGTATCAGGCTCACAATGGTTTTTACAATATAGGAGTAGAAATTGGTTTATTAGGAGCGCTGTTTTTTGTGCTTAGTGTGGCTTTTGCTTATATACGAGCAATCAAATACGTGCGTACAAGTACAACTTCGGAATCTCTATGGCCTCTAATTTACTTAACGTTCTTGCCTATGTATAATTACACCGAGAGTACGATTGTCGAACCAAACTCTATTTATTGGGTTTTGTTTGTTTCAATCACTTTCTCTTTAAGAAATGTCCAAGGGGTAAAGGTTAGGAAAGAAAGTGAAAGATTAAGTGAAAAAATTGTTAGTCAAACAGGTATAGAAAGCTTTCCTTAATGTTCCACCGTACCTAGGCTGAATCTGAATACGGTCGAGAGGGAGGCTAACCAAAAAACTTGCGGGGAACGTGAGGCAGAGCCTCGCAGCAAGTATTTCCAGACCGCTACCCAGGAACAGATAACAAGATATCAAGGTAAGTTTGTTACATATTTCGTCCGATAAATTACTTTGCACTACCTATCAAAACCTAAAGGAATGATTTCATGAATACCCAAATGAAGTTATCAGAAAATACGCAACAATTGCTCAATTGTCCAGTTTGCCAGTCAAAGTTAGAATTGGCCAAAGAGGAATTTGAATGTACAAATTCTGAGTGTAAAGCTCATTTTCCTGTGGTTGATGGAATACCTGTTTTAATTAATGAGTCTTCGAGTATCTTTTCTTTTAGCGATTTTTTAAATCGCCAAGATACAACTTTCAATTTTCAATCCCAGTCAAAATTGAAAAAGATTGTTGCAAATCTGCTCCCGGATATTCATGCCAATATCAAGGGAAAAGCCAATTATAACCAGTTTTTAAAGCTGGTAATGCAGCTGAATGAAAAGCCTAAGATTTTGGTGGTTGGTGGGGGTATAGTGGGAGATGGAATGGAAGCTGTTTTTTCCAATCCAGATTTGGAAATTGTTAGCACTGATGTTTCTTTTGGCCCTTGTACAGCATTAATCTGTGACGCTCACGACATACCCTTTGCTGATAACTCGTTTGATGGGGTAATTGTACAAGCTGTACTTGAACACGTTCTAGATCCCAACCGATGTGTAGAAGAAATTTATCGGGTACTTAAAAAAGGTGGAGTAGTTTACGCAGAAACTCCCTTTATGCAACAAGTACACATGGGACGATATGATTTTACTCGCTTCACCCACTTAGGACATCGCCGTTTGTTCCGCAAGTTTGAAGAAGCTTCTAGTGGCGCAGTGTGTGGCCCGGGAATGGCATTAGCTTGGTCATATCAATACTTTCTTTTGAGTTTTGTGAAGTCTGATGCGGCCAAATCTGCGGTAAAAGCTTTTACCAGGTTGACATCCTTCTGGCTAAAATATTTAGATTATTTTTTAATTGATAAGCCTGGTACATTTGATGCAGCATCAGGATATTATTTTATCGGGACAAAGAGCGATCGCGTTCTTTCTGACCGAGAATTGCTTAAACTCTACAAAGGTATACAATAGAGTTTTTGCTCATTAAGATTGTTAATAATTTATTGCCTGATTTAAGATGTCTAATGTGGCAATTTTTCTCACCTCCCTCGAAGGTGGTGGCGTTGAGAGAGTGCTAGTTAACTTGACTCGTGGTTTTATTGAGCAAGGTTTAAGCGTAGACTTAGTTTTAGTTAAGGTTGAAGGGCCTTTTCTGCCTCTGGTTCCGTCAGAAGTAAACATCATAGACTTGCAGGGTAAGCGGCTAATAACCAGTCTTCCCGCGCTGGTACGCTATCTAAAAGAAAACAAACCGCAAGCTTTACTTTCGGCTTTGGAAGATACAAACTTAGTAGCTTTATGGAGTCGAAAAATAGGTGGCGTATCTACTCGAATGGTAGTTAGCGTGCATAATACTCTTTCCATAGAGTCCCAAAATTCAACTCAACTTAAAAGGCGAATTTCACCTTATTTGGCACGCTGGTTTTACCCGTGGGCTGATGCAGTTGTTACAGTATCTCAAGGGGCGGCGGACGATTTAATAAAATTGGGTTTGTCTAAGGAACTGGTTAAAGTAATCTACAACCCAGTTGTTACCCCAGAACTTTTTAAAAAAGTTGCTGAACCTGTGGATCATCCTTGGTTTGCACCGGGTTCGCCTCCGGTGATTTTAGGTGTGGGACGCTTGGAAAAGCAGAAAGATTTTCCAATGCTAATTCGCGCTTTTGCACTTGTGCAGCAGCAGCGTCCGGCAAAGTTGATGATTTTGGGTGAGGGAAAAGAACGTCCACAACTTGAGGCTTTGGTGCAGGAACTAGGTTTAACGGCAGTTGTAGCTTTACCTGGTTTCGTGGCGAATCCCTATGCTTATATGGCTGCATCGGATGTGTTCGTTCTTTCATCTTTATTTGAGGGGTTGCCTACTGTATTAATTGAGGCGATGGCTGGAGGAACCAGGGTGGTTTCTACCGATTGCGAGAGTGGCCCCGCTGAGATTTTAGAACACGGTCGCTATGGAAAATTAGTACCTGTGGGAGATGTTAAGGGTATGGCAGAGGCTATTATTAAGAGTTTAGAGGAGCCTCGAAATTCTGAAGCTTTACGGCAAAAGGCTGCGGAATATTCGCTAGAAAATGCTTTAACAGGGTATCGGCAGGTATTGAATGTTAGCTAAAGCTATTTTCTTCCTTTGCTTCTGCTTTAATTAGAGGAATTTATGAGGTTGGGTTGAGGAACAAGCCCCAGTAAGGAACGTTGGGTTTCGTTCCTCAACCCAACCTACAGATTCAGTAATTTTTGAGCGGGAAGAAAGTAAAATAACGACTGGTGAATTTTAAAAAGTTTGAAGGGCTAAAGCATGAACGGTAATCCTAAAGTTAGCATTCTCATTAACAACTACAACTATGCTCGTTTCCTGTCGGAGGCGATTGACAGCGCTCTTAATCAAAGTTATTCTCACACTGAAGTCATCGTAGTAGATGACGGTTCTACCGATAATTCACGGGAAATTATTGCCAGTTACGGAGATAAAATTACCCCAGTCCTAAAGGAAAATGGAGGGCAAGCTTCGGCTTTTAATGCTGGTTTTGCAGCGAGTAGTGGGGATATTATTTGCTTTTTAGACGCTGATGATATCTATGTGCCAGAAAAAGCGGCAGAAGTTGTAGAAGCATTTAGTGATCGCGCAGATTTAGAATGGTGTTTTCACTCGCTTAAGTGGGTGGATGCTGAGGGTAAACCTACCGTTAGTAAAAATGGTAATGAAGGTGGATATATTAGCAAGAATGGGTCTGAAAATACCAAACGCGAGTACGATCTGAGAGAATACATCAAAAAGGGAAAACTGAAGGATAAATTAGACAATCTCCCTTCTACAACAGGACTTTGCTTTAGGCGATCGCTTCTACAACAAATTTTACCAATGCCTGAAGCCAAGAGAATTGGCCTTAATGATGGTTATTTGGAATTTACGGCAATAGGACTGGGTAAAGGTCTGATTTTTGATAAAGAATTAGCTCTTTATAGAGTACACGGCTCCAACGCTTATTCGATGAGGAAGGATAAGCAAAAGGTGCAAGCGAGAATAATTGTTCTTACAGCCTATTGGATAAGAAAGAAATTCCCATCGTTTTCTAAATTTACCAATAATTTGTTAGCAACAGGTTTGGGTATGTATGGGCGTTCTGGAGGAGTTGAAGAGGAATGTCAGGAATTTGTCAAAAGTTATTTATCTTCGGTGACGCTACCAGAAAAAATGGAAATTTATATGAGGGCGCTTTACAATTATCTGAAAAATACTAAATTTTAAAAAATTAATAATAATAGATATAGCAGCATCCAGTAAGTCGCTCTCAGGACGAGAGTGCGATAAACGAAAAAATATTCGTTTAGGACTGCTGTATAACAAAAATTGAGAATTGAGCAATAGTCCTACCAAGCTCAATTAATAAGACAGGGAAAGCAAGATGAAACGATTTATAACAGTGCTAGTTTCTCTAACCGGGCTGGTTTTTTATGCAGTCCTGGCGGAGGTGCCAAGGGCGGCTAAAGCCCAGGATGACCCGTGTTTTATGGTGGCTCCGGGAGGCAGAACCGTCAACTTAGGTCATCTGTGCGGCGGCGACTCGACTAGCAAACGGGCGTTTCAAGCCCCAATCAAACGCCGACTAGGTGGTACACCCGTAATTGATGTGACATTTAATGGCGGGCAAACTTACGAGATGATTCTAGATACCGGGGCTAGCGGGACAATGATTACCCGCCGAATGGCGTCGGCATTGCGGGTAGTGCCAGTGACAACGGTTAAAGCTGATACTGCCAGTGCGGTAGGAGTAGAATTTCCTGTAGGATACGTGCAATCGATGTCTGTAGATGGTGCCGTTGCCAATAAAGTGCTAGTAGCGATCGCAGGTGCAGATCAAGACATTGGGCTTTTGGGGCATGACTTCTTTGGCAATTACGATGTCACCGTGAAACGGGATGTGGTGGTGTTTCAACTGCGCTGAGGTTGTTGGGGAAGAAAAAATACTCATCCTGTGGCGGAAGCGGCGCTAAATCCTAACTGCCAGCACGACACCGCGATCGCCCAATCTTCCTGAGTGTGAACAATTAGCACCCGGATTTTTGATTCAAAAGAGGCGATATCGCGATCGCGCGGGGATGCGGCATTTTCTTGGGGATCTAGTTGCAAACCCAGAAATTCAAAAGCTGCACAGGCTTGCTCTCTTACCGCCGCCGCATTTTCACCGACACCGCCAGTAAACACCAGTGCATCTAAGCCGCCTAAACTTGCAAGCATGGCACCGATGTGCTTGCGGAGTGAATGCACGTAAATATCAAACGCCAAAGTTGCGCGTGGGTTTTCTTGAGCGATCGCACTCAGGATATGGCGCATATCCCCGGATAAGCCGGAAATCCCCTTTAACCCAGAAAGCGAATTGAGCATTTTGTCAAGCTTTTCGGCATCCATCCCTGACTGACGCAATAAATGAATTAAAATCCCAGGATCGACAGAACCTGAACGACTGCCCATCATCAACCCTTCCAGGGGAGTAAACCCCATCGTGGTATCGATGCTATAACCGTTAAGAATTGCCGCCAGGGAACAACCATTTCCTAGATGACAGGTAATCAGGCGCAGAGAATCGAGGTTTCTCCCCAGAATTTGTGCAGTGCGTTGAGCGCAGTATTGATGGCTGATACCGTGGAAACCATACCGCCTGATACCTTGTTCTAACCACTCGTAAAGACCAGGATATACATAAGCTGCGGGCGGTAGTTGGCTGTGAAAAGCTGTGTCAAACACAGCAACTTGGGGAACGGAATTACCCAGAATTTGCTCTATGGCTTCAATTCCCTCAAGATTGACTGGGTTATGGATGGGGGCATATTCCGCAAGACGAGCGATCGCGTCTTTGACTTCGGCTGTAATCAAAGTGGGGAGGCGATATTCTTCTCCCCCATGCACCACCCGATGACCGACAATATCAATATCTGTAGGGTTATCTAGCACCTGAGTATCGCCACACCAGAGAGTTTCCAACATAGAAGCGATCGCTTTTAACCGATCATCTAGCGGTAACTTGTCCTCAAAAACTGCACCTCCTCCAGTTTTCACCTCAATTAAAGCCATCCCAGGCTGCTTCGTCCAGTCAATCTGCGCCTCCCACAAAGGAGTTAAGGGTTCCTGTGGCAAAGACTCCCCTAACTCATACAAGCAACTCTTCTGGCTGCTAGATCCCGCATTCAAAACTAATATCTTCATTTTTTCGTTCCCAGGCTCAGCCTGGGAATGCGTATTTGGAGGCTCAGCCTCCTGTATCTAAACAAGAGGCTGAGCTTGAAAGGCGTTCCCAAGCTCAGCCTGGGAACGTCTTAAACAGTTTCTCTTACCCCCTCAAGCGGGGAGGGATTGGGGTTCCTCTAATAAGGCCATTTCCAATCGCGAATTTCCGGCATATCCTCGCCGTGCGTAGTGATGTAATGCTTATGCTCAATCAACTTATCGCGCAGCATTTGTTTCACATAAGCCGCCGCATATCCCAGTTCTGGCACCCGATCGATGACATCCCCCGCCAGGTGGAAGCGATCCAAATCGTTGAGAACCACCATATCAAACGGCGTAGTCGTCGTGCCTTCTTCCTTGTAACCCCGGACGTGGAGGTTATTGTGATTTGTCCGGCGGTAGGTGAGACGATGGATCAGCCAAGGATAGCCGTGATAGGCAAAGATGACAGGCTTATCAGTGGTGAAGATGGTGTCAAAGTCTTTATCAGACAAACCGTGAGGATGCTCACTTTTTGGCTGAAGCGTCATCAAGTCAACCACATTCACCACCCGCACCTTCAGATCGGGGCAGTGCTGACGGAGAATGTCAACTGCTGCCAAAGTTTCTAAAGTGGGAACATCTCCAGCGCACGCCATCACTACATCTGGTTGGCTACCTTTATCATTACTCGCCCATTCCCAGATACCAATACCTACCGTACAGTGCTTGATTGCCGCATCCATATCAAGGTACTGCAAGGCGGGCTGTTTCCCGGCGACGATGACATTGACATAGTTGCGACTGCGTAAACAATGGTCTGTCACCGACAACAGGGTATTAGCATCGGGGGGTAGGTAAACCCGGATGATTTCTGCCTTCTTATTGACAACGTGATCGATAAAGCCGGGGTCTTGGTGGGAAAAACCATTATGATCCTGTCGCCAGACGTGGCTTGTTAGCAGGTAGTTGAGGGAAGCGATTGGTCGCCGCCAGGGAATGTGGCGAGTGGTTTTGAGCCACTTGGCGTGTTGATTGAACATCGAGTCGATGATGTGGATGAACGCCTCGTAGCAGGAGAATAACCCGTGGCGACCAGTTAGGAGATATCCTTCCAACCAGCCTTGGCACATATGTTCGCTTAAGACTTCCATCACGCGACCATCGGGGGAAACGTTGCCGTCGATGGGGAGAATTTCGGCGGTAGATACCCGGTCTGTGACTTCAAATACAGAACTGAGGCGGTTTGATGCCGTTTCGTCTGGCCCGAATAACCGAAAGTTCCGGCGTTCGCCGTTGAGTGTCATGATGTCGCGCAAGAACATTCCCATGATGCGGGTAGCTTCGCTGATAACGGTGCCGGGTTTGGGGACATCGACGGCGTAATTGCGGAAGTCTGGCATCTTCAGGTCTTTTAGTAACAAGCCACCGTTAGCGTGAGGGTTCGCACCCATGCGGCGATCGCCTAATGGTGCCAGTTCTTTAAGTTCGGGAATTAGCGTTCCGTTTTCATCGAAGAGTTCTTCGGGTTTGTAACTCTTCATCCAATCTTCGAGCATTTTCAGCTGCTCTGGCTTGTTCACCAAGTCTGATAATGGGACTTGATGCGATCGCCAGTAATTTTCTACGGGTTTACCATCTACTTCTTTTGGCCCCGTCCAGCCTTTGGGAGTCCGCATGACAATCATCGGCCATTGGGGGCGCTTGCTGAACCCATTGCTTCGGGCATCTTGTTGGATGTCTTTAATTTCTGCGATCGCACTCTCCAGGGTTTGCGCCATCAACTGGTGAACATCTTCAACAGGGTACGACCCCTCAACGAAATAAGGCTTGTAGCCGTAGCCAACGAACAGGTGTTCCAGTTCGTCATCACTCAGGCGCGCTAACACTGTTGGCCCAGCGATCTTATAGCCATTCAGGTGTAAAATCGGCAGCACAGCCCCATCATGGACTGGGTTGAGAAACTTGTTACTGTGCCAACTGGTAGCCAGGGCCCCAGTTTCTGCTTCCCCGTCACCAACAACGGCACAGACAATCAGATCCGGGTTGTCGAAGGCAGCACCGTAAGCGTGGACGAGTGCGTAACCGAGTTCTCCGCCTTCGTGAATTGATCCGGGAGTTTCGGGTGCAACGTGGCTAGGGATACCACCGGGGAAAGAGAACTGTTTGAACAGCGACTTCATGCCCTGAGCATCCTGGGATATGTTGGGGTAGAACTCGCTGTAAGTGCCTTCTAAGTATGTGTTGGCGACTAAACCGGGCCCGCCATGACCAGGCCCAGCAATGTAGATTACCTGAAGGTCATACTTTTTAATCAGGCGATTGAAATGGCCGTAGATGAAGTTCAGACCCGGAGTTGTCCCCCAGTGTCCAAGTAGCCTGGGTTTGACCTGTTCTATTGTCAGTGGTTCTTTGAGTAGCGGATTGTCTAATAAATAGATTTGTCCGACGGAAAGGTAGTTAGCAGCACGCCAGTAAGCGTTGATCTTGTGCAGTTCTTCGGCGGTCAGCAGACCTTTTTGGAGTGTGGGAGCGATCGCTTGAACCATAATGATTTTCTACCTTCTGGATCGTGGGAATTAGTTGGTAGGACTACGAAATGCAACTGACAGCTTCAAATTACTAAATGAAGTTGTCTTGTTACCATAATTATCTGTGCGACATCCAGCTCCGTGCCAATTTGTTAAGAATTGCTTTAACAAGTTGCAAAATTTTATTAGTTTTTTTTCAGAACTATTTCTCTTGATGGATGCAAATAAGGAATATAGCAATCCTAAATAATTCGTGACACCCTGTAGGGACACGGCACTGCTGTGTCCCTACACCAGGGCGAATACTCATTAACAATTTAAATAGAATTTCTATATTCAATTCAGAATAACTTGATAATATTGACGGATGAAGTTGTCAGCACCACAGGCAAGTCCTTAATCAGACTTCACTGTTGCGGACGCAAGTGGCAGGATGACGGTAAACGTCGTCCCTACTCCAGCTTCACTTTGTACGGAAATCTGGCCCCCATGTGCCTCTACGCACTTTTTAACAATCGCTAGACCAAGACCATTGCCAGGAATTGTGCTGACATTTCTAGCGCGATTAAAAGGTTGAAACAGTCTTTTTTGGTCTTCTAAAGGAATACCAATCCCCCGATCTTGAATCCGAAAAATGACTGTTTTCTCCTGACCAATCAGTTCAAACCAAACTGTCTCGTCTTCGGGCGAATACTTAATGGCGTTGGCGAGTAAATTTCCTAAAATATGCCTCAGCAAGTTTTCATCCCATAGCGCCTCGCCCAATTCTCCTTGACAGGTGAAAACAATAGTAAAATGCTTTTCACCTGTACTAAGTTGTAACTCTTCGACCAGTTGGCGGCAAAACGGTTCTAAAGCTAACTGAGTAGGTTGATACTGAAGTTTACCTAAATCGGCTTTACCGATTAATAAAACCTCGTTCAATAGCTGATCCATGTTTTTGATCGCCGAACGCATCCGCAAGAAGTGAGTAAGTTTTGTCTCCTTGGTTAGTTTGTCGTCATGGTTTTGGAGAAATCCAGTAGACAGGAGAATAGTAGTTAGTGGATTGCGGAAATCGTGAGAGAGCATCGAAACAAATTCAGATTTCATCTGGCTGACTTCTTTAGCTTTAACCAGTTCAGCCGTTCGTTCCTGAACCCTAATTTCTAACGCTTCATTCGCTTCTCGTAATGCTTCCATAACTTGCGATCGCTCAATCGCATAGCGTATGGAGCGAACCAGCAGGTCTACATTGAGCTGCCGCTTAACTATATAATCTTGCGCCCCCTGCCGAACCGCCTCAATTGCTAATTTCTCATCGTTCGTATTTGTTAGCACCACAATCGGTAAGCTAGGGGCGTGGCTGTTTAAGGGAGCCAGGGATTCTAATCCTTGACTATCTGGTAGGGTCAGATCCAACAAGATGATATCAAAACAATCTTCCTTGAGTCGGTTGAGGGCTTCCCCCAATCGCTTGACATGAACCAGACTAAACTGATTGCCGTTGGCTTGCTTCAGATACTCTTGCAAAAGTCTGGCTTCTGCCAGATTGTCCTCAATTAACAAGATTTTTATTGAGGTTGCAGGCATAGTCTTTTAGTTTTTCTCCCTCCGCTCCCCAATGTTTGATTTTTGAGTTTTGAGTTTTGAGCCAAAAGTGAGGAGTGAGAAGTTTTAAGTGTAAGTAAATTTTGAATTTAAAACCATTCCCTGAGCTAAGCCAAGGGGTCAAAATTCCTAACTTCTCACTTATAACTTCTAATTCCTAACTTCTCATTTTTAACTCACAACTCAAAATTTTATTCTGACGGTAGGGTGACGGTTTCTAGCCAAAACTCTTCAATCCCTTTGACAATTTTGAAAAGCTGGCTGAGATTGCGGGATTTAGTGATGTAGCAATTTACGTGCAACTCATAGCTTTGGGAAATGTCATCCTCGTTTTTTGAAGTTGTCAGCACTACCACCGGAATGCGTTTTAGGTTAGGGTCGGCTTTAATTTCCGCCAGAACCTCTCGACCATCCTTCTTCGGCAAGTTCAAATCCAAGAGAATCAGGTCTGGGCGAGGTGCATCAGCATACTCGCCTTCCTGACGTAAATAAGCCATAGCATCCATGCCATCCCTGACAATCATTACTTGATGCGGCACCGAGCTATTTTTCAACGCTTCTTGAATTAAGCGGATATCAGCTTTATTGTCCTCCACCAAAAAGATTGTTTTGAGCTTTTCGTCCGTTTCTACGCTCACGATCGCGTCCCCCTACTGGAATCGTAAAGTAGAACGTCGCACCCTGACCAAGCTGCGACTCTACCCAGATGTTGCCTCGGTGGCACTCTACAATCTTCTTACAAATAGCCAGACCCATGCCTGTACCAGCATACTCATCCCGCGTGTGCAGGCGTTGAAAGATGACGAAAATGCGATCGCTAAACTGCGGATCGATGCCAATGCCGTTATCCCGCACTGAAAATAGCCACGCATCCTCTTGGCGAGAAACTCCTACATGAATTTCTGGCTGCTGGTTACTCCGGAACTTGATAGCGTTGCCAATCAGGTTCTGGAACAACTGCATCAGCTGCGTACTATCAGCCATGACGCTTGGCAAAGGATCGTGGGTAATAACAGCTTTGCTTTCCGCGATCCGTCCCCGCAAATTGCCTAAGGCTCTTTCTAAAGGTGTCTCTACCTCCGTCAGTTCAAACTCGATACCCTGCACATCCACCCGCGAGTATGCCAGCACATCATCTATCAGCGTCTGCATCAGGCTGACTCCCTCGACAGCAAAGGTAATAAACTCTTTGGCATCTTGGTCAAGTTGCTCTTCATAGCGCATTTCTAACAGCTGCACATAGTTCGCTACTTGATTTAGCGGTTCTTGCAAGTCATGGGAGGCGACGTAGGCAAACTTTTTTAGTTCAGCGTTGGAACGTTCTAGATCGTGAGCTAACTGAGCGAGTTCATCGGCTTGACGCAGGACAATGTTAATAATTGCCTTTCTCAGTTCAAGCGCTGCTTTAATTTCCACCTGTTTCCAGGGTAAAGATGTTAAACGAACCGTTTCTTTCCACAATTCAAATGATTTCCGAGGGGACAGATGTACGCTTCCCTCTGAGTGAGTTGCTTCAAACGCCTTACTAGGATCGCCTCCCCAATTGACAGTTTGAATTACTTCTGGTCGAAACCACAAAACATAGTTTTTCTTAGAAATTGGAATCGCTAGTAAACCACTGGCGACGTTTTTGAATTTTTCTGCGTCAGGGTAAACGTGAGCCAGGGAATCTGTGTAGAAGACTTCTTCCTTGACATTATTTTTAAGCCATTGAACTAAAAAATTCAAGTCTTCTTCATTAGGAGTCTCTCCGACAGTTGTGCAATTCCCACCAAAACACACGGCTGCTCCTTGAGCGCTGGCAAGATCGAGGAGATTCGGCTGGTGTTTAAGTAACCCATCGATAAAATTTTCTTCTTGGGACATATATTCAATCAAAGCTGATTGGATATATGTCAACTTCATGCGATAGTCGTAGTCTTCTGTTTCTTCTCTAACTGAAACTTCCGAAAAGATTACTCTTCCTAAGAATTCACAAGCTTTTCGCAACTCATAGGAAACATACTTTGGTGACTGATGATGACAAGCAATAAGTCCCCAAAGTTTTTGGTCTTTAATCAAAGAAATAGTCAGACTTGCACCAACACCCATGTTGTGCAAATACTGTATATGACAGGGAGAGGCGCTTCTAAGAATGGAGTTCGTTAAATCTAGCGATCGCTGATTTATCGGATTATTCACAGGGAAAATTTGAACAGGCTGAGAATTGGCATCTGGTATTAATCTGATCCAATTGGAAGCGAATAATCTTCTCGCTGGTTTAGGAATATCTGACTCTGGGTAGTGAAGACCTAGATAAGGTTCCATACTTTCCAGTTTTTCTTCAGCAATAACAGAGCCATGCCCATCATCATCAAATTTATATAGCATCACTCTGTCAAATCCAGTGACTTTTCTCACCTCTTTGACAATGATTTTACAAAAGTCCCGGAGACTTGATGTTTCTTCTAGCTGATTGATAGAAGCTCTAGCTAGATGATAAAAGCTTAAAAATGGAATATTTTCTTGGGAAACTGCTGGCTCCAGTTCCAGAATCAAAAATTTGTCTGAATTACGGTGAAAAACTGCATCAAATACTAAGAAATCATCACCTTTTTTTCTGATCCAAACCTTTGTAGGGTTGATGTAATCAAGAGTTTCCTCTGCTAGTCCGGCTTTAATTCTTTCTACTTGAAATGGATCGATAACTTCATCCAGTTGTTTCCCAAGTATATTTTCGGGAGAAATTCCAAAAACACTGGATGTATTACTGCTAACTTGTAATATTTTTAGGCCAGGTTCTTCCAAAACGAAGATTAACCCGTGAGGCTGAATTTGACCACAATTATGGATTGATTTTTGTTCCAAACTAGCCAAATTAACATCTTGTATTTGTAAATCTATTTCCGCCATGATTCTCCTTTATTATCCGGCGTAACAAAAACTAGAACACTGATAGGATATGAAATCCTATCGGGGTTACAATACCTAAATGTAACTTCCGTACCAGTTAAAAATTTACTTGGTTGATGCCGCAGAGGGACAGGGGCTGAAAAATTTTGTTCTTGACTCTAATTAGCCGTCTTTCGCAGTTTTTTCCTGACCTGCTTGCGTTCATCAGCATAGCACAGGTATCTAACTACCATTCCTATAGTAAATGTTAAAAATTGTGCGGCAATAAGACAATTTTTTACTCTTTTTATATTTCCTAGACAGACGACGGAATAACGATTCCTAGGCTGAACTATGCAGTTGTAAGACACGCAACTTTAGTTGCGTGTCTTACAATGTAACAATTTATTCGTAATCTGTAACTCTTGAAAATATCCTCTTGATGTTTTGAAATCTTTAGCCGTACGACCGGAATGTGTTTTATCATCTTTCTGCCGCCGCTTCCGGGGGTAGCGGCGGCGGGGAGAGTTTCTGGAAAACAATATGTTTGAGTACAAATCTCGTTCTGCCAAAATTGGCTAAACAACAATACGGTTCAGTTAGAGTTAAAAATTTAGAAGATGCGATTTGTTAGTTCAGGTTCCTCAAACGCCACGCCCGCGAATAACCGTGGCTCCCATTCCCTACAGTTACTTTGAACAAAAGCAAACTTTTGGTTTTATATTAAATAAAAAGATATTCTAATTATAGATTACAAACTTTCGTAAATACTCCTATATATTTCTATAAGGAACTCCACAGTAAATTTACTCCTCCAACAACATTAGCCGCATTGGATCTAACCGGACGTACCAGGGGAAAGATTGGTCTTTGAGAACCGCCCATTTTTCTTTAAAAACTTCTGCTTGCAGATGGTAATCGTGGGAAGTGGTGGGGGAAGAGTTGAGCTTGAGATATAGAGTCATTCGGTGTGGACTTTCACTGGTTCTCACCAACCAACAGTGGAAAGTATTCTCTTGATTCGGGTCTTTAGTAAAGGTTACTTGATGGGCGCGAATTCCGACGTAGGAGAGCAAATCTGAGATAGGTTCGATAACTCGGAGAGTGCAACCCCAATCTATTGCTTCTACTTCTTGGGATGCACTAATTCGGGCGCGAGAAAAGTTTTTGCAACCTGTTAATTTGGCAACGCTTACAACCTTTGGGCGCTCAAAAATATTTTGCTTTGAACTGTAAGCGATCGCGTTACCTTTTTCCAGCACCAGCAAATCTTGACAAACCCGATAAGCTTCTTCCAAATTGTGCGTCACAAATAAAGTAACGCCCTGATAATTCCCCAAGCTGGTGATTAATTGCTGTTCTATCTGGCTTCGCAAGTGGGTATCGAGTGCGGAAAAAGGTTCGTCCAATAGCAGCGCTTCAGGTTGACTTGCCAAAGCCCTTGCTAAAGCAACTCGCTGCTGTTGACCGCCAGAAAGTTCGCGGGGATATCGGTGAGAATATCCCTGCAACTGCACCGCTGCAAGTTGGGCTTCCACCTGCTGTTTAATTTTGGCAACTGATATCTTTTTTGGTAAGCCGAAAACAATATTTTCAGCAACAGTTAGGTGAGGGAATAAGGCGTAATTTTGGACTAAATAACCGATACAGCGATCGCGACTTGGAATATTTATTCCTCGTTCTGAGTCAAACAGCACTCGCCCATTTAAAACAATCCGTCCTTGGGTAGGTGTTTCGATTCCAGCAATACAGCGCAATATCATACTTTTACCAGCGCCAGAAGCGCCCAGCAATCCCAAAGGCTGTTCATCGCTGCTGAAGGAAACTTTTAAGGTAAAATCAGAAAGTTGCTTTTGAATATCTACAAAAAGTCCAGAATTGGGAATTGGGAATTGGAAATTGGAAATTGGGGATTGGGATAAGTCTTTTTTTTGCCTTTTTCGGTCATCTTGCCAGAAATTGACAGATGCGATCGCTAATAAAGAAATACTCATAATCGCCACCGCCCAAAACCAAGCTTCACTCATTTCCCCCGCTTCCACCGCAAAATAAATCGCCATTGGAATCGTTTGCGTTTGTCCCGGAATATTGCCAGCTAACATCAAAGTAGCGCCAAATTCTCCCAAAGCACGGGCAAAAGCCAGCGTTGTTCCCGCGATAATTCCTTTACTAGCTAAAGGTAAACTAATTCTCAAAAAAATTGACCATTCAGAAGCGCCAAGAGTTCTAGCTACTGCTAATAAATTCGCGTCAATTTGTGCAAATGCTCCCAATGCTGTTTTGTACATTAATGGGAAAGCAACTACTGTAGCAGTTATTACAGCGGCGTACCAAGTGAATACAATGCTAAAATTTAGAGGCAGTAGCATTCCCACAAAACCATTTTTTCCGAACAACAGTAGTAATAAAAAGCCTACGACTGTTGGCGGCAAAATCAAGGGTAAAATAAAGATTGCCTCAATTAGCGATTTCCATTTTCCTCGATATCCTAGCATCCAGTAAGCAGCTAAAATGCCAAGAAAGAAGGTAATAACGGTGGCGATTGAAGCAATTTTAAGAGAAATCCATAGAGGAGATATATCAAATGGCATTGGCAAGTTTTTTAATGCAAAAGTAAGCCAAGCTATTATACTTAATTTACACTCCTTCTCCCGTTGCCAGGCTCCATAAAAAGAGATTAAAATCAAAAATATTGGGCTATAGCAATCCTACCTTATTTAGAAAATTTTCCCTTTCCTCCTCCTCTGCGCCTCAGCGGTTCGTTTTTCACAATTCTGCCGAGGATTGCTATATCCCAAATCCATATTTTTGAAATAGCGTTCTAGCTTGATTACTAAATAAAAATTGGATATACTCTTTAGCCGCAGGTATATTTTTGCTATTTTTAAGCACTGCTACTGGATAAACAATCGGGGAATGTAAGTTTTCTGCTGCTGTTGCTATCTGTTTTACCTGCTGTGATGTTCGCGCGTCTGTAGCGTAAACAAGACCTGCATCGACGTTGCCACTTTCTACCGCTGCTAAAACTTGGCGAACGTTGTTTCCTAGCACAAACTTTGGTTTAATTTGCTGCAAAATACCTAAATTTATGAAGACTTCTTCAGCGTATTGTCCTGCTGGTACGCTTCGTGGTTCTCCAACAGCAATCCTTTTCACTTTAGCGTTTGTCAGTTGGCGGAAACTTCTAACTTCTGAAGAATTTTTTGGCACTATCAAAACTAGGCGATTAGTTAGCAGGCTGCGGCGAGTATCGGGGAGAATAAGTCCCTTTTCTTGTAAGGCATCAATTTGCTTTTTACCAGCAGAAATAAATACATCCGCTGGCGCACCATTTTCAATTTGTTGTTGCAAGGCACCGGAAGCGCCAAAGTTGTAAGTAAGGTTTATATTTTGTTTATTTTGTGGGTAAAGAAGCTGAATTTCTTGGAGTGATTCTCTTAAACTAGCGGCGGCAGAAACGAGCAATTTATTATTTTTATGTGCTACAAGAGGAGTGTTAATATTTGCTCGGATGGTTAAGATGATTAATGTGGCAAGGAGTAAGGAGAAAAATATAATAATGCGTCTTTTTGTCATAGATTATCTGAGTTATTAAAATTAATTTATTTTGAAATATTGCTAAATCTGTCGCAGATGTCTCATCTGGGATACATAGGATGAAAGATTTTAGAACTTGTTTTGAACTGCTATAGCGTTTCTCAGTTGGGTGGAATCTATCGCGGTTTTGACGTTCGGGCTACGTTGGTAGGGACATGGCATTGCCATGTCCCTACAGATTTATCGCACGATAGCCTAATTTCTTAGCAATCTTAGACCACTTAGCGTCACGAGTACAGTAGATCCTTCATGGCCAATCACGCCTAGAGGTAGAGTGATATTAGCAGTAAAGTTAGCGATTAACAGCAATACAATGGCACTGAGTGCAAAAACGATGTTTTGTTTGACAATTTTATCCGCACGACGACCTAAATTAATTGCCTGAGACAATTTTTCTAAACGGTCTGCCATTAAAACAATATCAGCTGTTTCTAAAGCTACATCGCTGCCAGCTGCTCCCATTGCAATTCCCACTGATGCTGTAGCAAGTGCGGGTGCATCGTTAATCCCATCTCCCACCATCGCCACGGTTTGATATTGCTGTTGCAGACGGTGAATTACGGATACTTTATCTTCGGGGAGAAGTTCAGCATAAACTTGCTCTATTCCTAACTGTTGGGCAACGCTTTTGGCGGTGCGTTCGTTATCACCAGTCAGCATGATAATCTGTTCTATGCCTAGCTGTTTTAAGCGTTTTACTGTTGTAGCAGCAGCGGGACGTAGGGTGTCAGCAATAGCAATGATTCCCAGAATTTGATTGTCAGCAGCTACCCAAACAACGGTTTTGCCTTCCGATTCTAAGCGATCGCATTCTTTAATCAAATCTTCGGCAAAGTCAGAATTTTCCGATTTCACAAAAGCAGCTTTACCTAGTTTTACCTGC
Source organism: Trichocoleus sp. FACHB-6 (assembly GCF_014695815.1). Lineage (NCBI taxonomy): Bacteria > Bacillati > Cyanobacteriota > Cyanophyceae > Leptolyngbyales > Trichocoleusaceae > Trichocoleus > Trichocoleus sp. FACHB-6. The sequence goes on along the minus strand of NZ_JACJOY010000013.1, from coordinate 18,343 downwards.
TTTGTGTCCACTTCACCGATAATCCCAAAACCTGTTTGCGATCGCACGTTAGTAGCAGTTGGAACACTCAGATGATGATCTTGGGCGGTTTGGGCGATCGCATTTCCGATAGGATGTTCTGAAAATGCTTCTATCGCACCTGCTATTTGCAATACGCTACTTTCTGATTGTCCGGAAGCTGGGATAATTTCGACAACTTGCGGTTTACCTGTGGTGAGAGTGCCAGTTTTGTCAAAAGCGATCGCTCTGACTTTTCCCATTATCTCCAACTGGGTGCCACTTTTAAATAAAATACCTTGTCGCGCCCCGTTTGCCACTCCTGATAGCAATGTCGGCATAATCGCCGCCATCAATGCACAGGGAGAAGCTACCACCAGAAAAATCAACGCCCGATAAATTGTAGTTTCCCAATCCCAATTCAATAATACTCGCGGCAAAATTGCTAAAACTATCCCCACCAACACAATTACTTTCGCATATCCACGCTCAAAGCGTTCAATGAATAGCTGCGACGGAGGTGCTTCAGTTTGGGCTTGCTGTACTAAACGAATCACTCGTTGAATTAAACTACTTTCTGGGGGTTGATGCACTTTCAGGGTAATAGCGCCAGTCCCGTTAATTGTCCCGGCGAAGACTTCATCGCCAATAGCTTTCTCTACTGGTAATGACTCGCCTGTGATTGATGCTTCGTTGAGGTTACTTTCACCTTCGATGATGATGCTATCAGTGGGAATCAATTCTCCGGGTTTGACTAAGACGCGATCGCCCACTTTTAATTTATCTATGGAAACCTCATGTTCCTGACCGTTTAACATCACTCTGGCAGTATCCGGTGTCAAACTCATCAAACTGCGGATTGCCCGATTAGTTCTCTGCATAGCGTAGCCTTCCAGTGCGCCGCTGATGGCAAAAATCAAAATCAGCACCGCACCATCAACAAGCAGGTGATACTCCTGTCGCCAAAATCCCAGCCCCGCCGCCCCTAGCGCCGCCACAATCATTAGTAAATCGACATCGAGTTCTTTTTCTTCAAAAAGAGTCGTTAGTCCCTCCTTCGCGCTTTCGTAGCCGCCAATTACATAGGCTGCTGGCAGTAGAAATAAACTAAGTCCAACCCAGCTAAATTGCAGGCAAAGCCAACCCAGGAAGACGAGTAGACCGCACAAAGTAGCCGCTATAGCATCTGGATGTTCTTTGAGGAGTTGGTTGAAGTTTGGAGTGGTAAGGGAAGAAGTCATTGGGGTGCTAGAAATCGCCTTTCTAGACAACGGTAAACGTTGACACTAATGTAAATGTCAACTTATACGGGTGGGCATTGAGAAGGTAAAAGAAAAAAGCGCCCCAAAGAAAGGGACTAGCATGGCGATAATAAATACAGCAGGCGACGGCATTACCCGGATATTGAGACAAAATAAACAAAAAGAACAAAATAATGCTTTTATTTTCCCTTTTTGCTCTTATCCTTGGTATTGCCCACCCTACTTAGACTAAAGGCATGACAAGTAACCCCCTGACGATTAAAAATCTCATCAAGGCGGTAGGAGGTGGTCTTACTCCCAGGATGGTGAGGCATTATCACACTTTGGGGTTGTTGCCACCTGCTAAGCGATCGCATGGGAATTACCGACTCTACACCGATCACGATGTACAACACTTGCGGCGGATCGTGGCGTTGAAGCAACAAGGATTTCAGCTGTCCCACATCCAAAAGTTGTTGGCAACCGACAGCATGACGACGACAAATGACTCGCTGATGACTCAACTGCAACAGCAGTATCGGTCTGTGATGCAATATCTGGGAAGGTTGCGGCAAACAGCATCGGCGTTGGAAGGATTGTTAGGACGCGATCGCGAATGTCTTAATATCCAATTAGAAGCAATCGACCAACTGCGACAACTGGAAGTAGAAACGATCACCGGATTCGCGCAACTAGAAAAACTTTGGGACGGTTTGGATGCTGCGACACACACCCATCCAGAAGAATTTCAAGAATCGTTAGAACACCTGTTACCGGATTTGAGCGATCGCTCAGAAATTGAAGTAGATTTACTTAAGAAACTGGTGTTAGCCTGTGGCGATGTCAGTTTAGTGGATGTTGTGCGACTGAGTGAGAATGCGATCGCAGCTGTTCGTGATGCCATAAAAGCTGGTTGCCAAATCGTCGCGGATGTAAAACCAGTTTTTGCCAGCCTCGACCAAACCAGATTAGCGCATCTGGGCTGTGAGGTTGTCACCTTAATTGATGACCCCCACATTACCAGTGTCACCGAAGCAGAACACGAATTTTGGCAACATCGCCAATGGCGGGAACGATTGCAGCAGCTAAATTCTAACTGTGTTCTAGTAGTAGGTTATGCCCCATCAGTATTGATGGCAGCTTGCGAAGCAATTGAAAACGGTAAGCTGCAACCTGCCTTAATTATCGGGATGCCAATTGGCTTTAGTCACGCCCCATCTGCCAAACGCCGCTTAATGCGTTCCGGCATTCCTTTCATAACCAGCCTTGGTACTTTAGGTGGGGGGCTACTAGCAGCGATCGCCCTGAATGCCTTAGCCGAGTCCCTGATCGAGAAGCCAAACTGCCACTGTTATCTGGGCTGATGAACGAGGCTGGAGACTCTTAAGTTGTAGGTTGCGACTGAGGATGGGAAACCCAACACAAAAGAAGCATTTGTTGGGTTTCGTTCCTAGGCAGGGTTTAGATTTTTAGCGTTAACTGAACTTGGGACTCTTAAAACTCCACTAAAGTTGGGGATATGGGTAAAGCACTAGGAGTAAAGACAATGAAGATATCTAGCATCCCCTAATCAACTTTATTGGATCTCCAGATGGCATCTTCCCCTCGTCAAGATCGTGAAACCTCTCAACCGTTGCACTCATTTAAGCAACAGAACTCCCCTGCTGGGCATCAGAAAAACAGAAGTTGGCTTCAAAAGATGCGATCGCCCAAAGGGACGGCCCCTGTGGGGGGTTCGCGTTTTTTCTTTTCCCTATGCTTGGGAATACTCTCCACAGCTTTGAGTGCAATTCCTGCTTTCAGTGCCGAGAGAATTGCCTTCTTTTACCCACCCTTTGGCGAGTTCTATATTTCCATTAAAGACCTGGAAATCTTTGCCAAAGAAGGCAAAATCACCCCAGAATTTGCCTTTTATGCCAATCGTGTCAAACCAGAACAACTCGCTGTACTGCGAGAGTTACTGCAAAGACGCCTGGATGTAGGCCCTATTACTATCTCTCAATTTACCTACACGCCGATTGGAAAACAAATATTGAGACGTTTGGGGCAAGTGTTAAAAGCTGATTTCAACCAAAATGGTTTTTATGCCCTACGATCCGCCTTCGTTCAGGCTGCTGCTGACCCAGAAGGCTTAACCCTCGTAAATATACTGCATCAGTTCCCCCTGCGTACCATCCGCCTAGACCTGCAACTAAGTCTCCGGGCAATTAGAGAGGTGTCTTATTTATTCGGAAGGCGGGATTTAATCGTCAACAGCATTCAACAGCAGGCGGCCGATGAAGTAGCAACAACGACTTTAAAATTTTTAGCACAGCCAGATTTACGGGTTTCAGGACAATTTAGGTGGCGAAAAGAAACTATCACCTTTAACAACCCAAACCGGGAACTTTCCGTTCCTGCCGATATTTACTTGCCCCAAGGACTCCAGACTGCCCCTGTAATTGTCATCTCTCACGGTGTTGCCTCAGACCGCAATACCTTTGCTTATCTAGCTGAACATTTAGCATCTTGGGGCTTTGCAGTGGCACTGGTGGAGCATCCTGATACCAGTGCCGAAAAGTTTCAGCGATTCTTGACTGGTTTCGATACACCCCCGCAACCCACCACATTTATCAATCGCCCTTTGGATGTCAAATATTTACTTGATGAACTCCAGCAAAAATCTGAGTCTGACCCAGCTTGGAAAGGAAAGCTGAATGTGCAACAGGTAGGAGTAATTGGTCAATCGCTTGGCGGTTATACGGTTCTAGCTCTTGGGGGTGCTGCGCTCAACTTTGAAAAGCTGCGTCAGGTGTGCAATCAATCTGAACTGAACAATACATCTTTTAATTTGTCACTGCTGCTACAGTGTCGAAGCACCGATTTACCGCCCCAAAACTATAATTTGCAAGATGAACGGGTGAAAGCGGTGCTGGCAGTAAATCCCCTGAGTAGCACTATCTTTGGACAGGAGGGATTAAGTAAAATTCAAGTTCCCGTCATGCTGGTTGCAGGTGTTGAGGATTTGTTTACGCCACCAGTACCGGAGCAGATTTTCCCCTTTACCTGGCTAACAACGCGCCAGAAATACTTGGTTATGGCCCAAAACGCCACTCACTTCTCTTATCTTGGCGGAAAAAAAGGGGTGTTGCCTGTCCCACCAGAATTGATTGGTTCAGATCCTGGCTTAGCTCGTCCCCAACTCAGGGCGCTCTCAACGGCTTTTTTTAAAACTCACCTGAGTAATCAGCCAGAATACCGTCCCTACCTGAGTCAGCCTTATGTCAATGCTATCAGCCAAAATCCATTTAACCTGACTCTGATCAAGTCTCTGACAGCAGCTCAGTTGGAACAAGCGATCGCTGGCTTCCGCTAGTTGTACCTAGAAACCCAACAAAGGCTTAATATGGTTAAGTTTCTAAGGCAGACCTAACCCCCTAACCCCCTTCCCTACAAGCTACCGTGTATACACAAATGGTTTTGGTTAGCAATTACAGCTTTCGATCCCCTAACCCCCTTTTTCAAGGGGGGAAATCAGAGTCAAAGCCCCCTTTTTAAGGGGGGATGCAAGGGGGATCTACAACCCCAAACTCTAGACCCAAGACTTGTGTATACATGGTAGGGGTTGGGGAGAGGTTAATACCCTACGAAACTGAAGGTTGCATCTGGCAAAGTAATAAGCCAAACCACTGCTGTTTATCTGTCCAAACTTGCAGCGGTTTTAAACCTTGTGTCTGGAGATACTGCTGCATAGTTTTGAGATCGAATTTGCGGGAAATTTCGGTAAGAATTGTCTCGCCACTGCTAAACTCAACTGTTAAGTCGAGGGCGCGAAGCTGGATAGTTTGCGATCGCTTGCTTCTCAAGTGCATCTCAATTTGCTGCTGAGTTTCGTTATAAAACGCCCAGTGTTCAAACTCTGAGATGTCAAAATTGCCATCAAAGCGCCGATTCAAATGCTCCAGCATATTCAAATTAAACGCCGCCGTTACGCCACAGCTATCGTTATAGGCTGCATCCAACAAATGTTTAGGTTTGGCTAAGTCTATTCCTAATAACAAATACTCGCCCGACTGGAGGGCATTTGTAATTTGGGAAAAGAAGCGATCGCATTCTTCGGGAGTTAAATTTCCCAATGTAGAGCCAATAAAACATATCATCCGACTAGACAGCCCAGTTGGGGACAGTCGTGCCAATGCCAGTTCATAAGTGCTGCACTTAGCATGAACCTGAAGAGATGGATAGTCTACCAAAAGCTCTCTAGCACTGCTTTCCAAAATTCCCGCACTGACATCAATCGGCACATAGCGCAGCTTCTTACCCATGTCCTGGTAAGCATTTAGCAGAATGCGGGTTTTCGTAGAACTACCGCTTCCCAGTTCCACCAGTTCACACTCACCCGTCATCTGGGCAATTTCCCCGGCATACTGTTGCAAAATTGCCGTTTCTGTGCGTGTTAGATAATATTCAGGCAACTCGCAGATTTGCTCAAACAGTTGTGAACCTTTGTCATCGTAGAAATAGCGTGGCGGCAGAGTTTTGGGAGTTTGAGTCAAGCCCTGAACAACATCGCCACCCGGATCGAGTTTATTTAGCTCTGATGGCGTGGGGCTAAGTAGATGCTCTATCTGCAAGCGTTTTTCAATAGTATACTGGGAAGAAATTTTACTGCTTGCAGTTTTAGAAATTGACATTAAACCTCCGTTTGTGTGGGAGCGATCGCTCTTTAAAACAATTCACTACAACCGTCAGCTAGTGAAACACAAAGCTAGATAGAATAAAAACCCGCCTTAGTTAGATGTTTCAAATTTAAGCTTGTTTATTGTCAATTCTTAGCTTAGGCTAACCGCTCAGCCCTTAACCCACGTTAGTATCCCCCTCACCCCAACCTCCTCCTCCCACTAGGAGAGAAGGGTTAGGAATGAGGATAAATTAACTCTTAGCACAGCGAAACCCAGACAAAATCTGACGCACGTCGGGATGATACCAGTTGCGGAAACTACAACGCAAAGCCCAAGGACGAGTCGCCCAGCTGCCACCTCTCAACACCCGATGCTCTCCATCAAAATAAGCCTTGGAATAACCAGCGTAAGGGTAACTTACAAACCCGTCGTAGCCATCAAACCAAGTCGATGTCCACTCCCAAACATTACCCAAAGCATCTTGCAAACCATAAGCACTTTGCCCAGGGGGATAAGCGTCTACTGGTGTCGTTTGCCCCGCAGCATTATCGTGATTGCATCGGTGGGCATCTAGTTCTTCCCCCCAAGAATAAGTGCGACGGCAAAGGGCTGTTTCATCCCAACTGGCTGCTTTTTCCCACTCTGCCTCTGTTGGCAAACGCTTCCCAACAAATCTGGCATAAGCTTCAGCTTCGTACCAGCTGACACCGCAGACAGGGTGATTATCCCAAGCTGAGTCTTCTGCCCAATATAGCGGCTGATTGACAGGATTCTCAGACAGCCATTTCCACCCAGCATTACTCCACCACCAGGTTTCCCGATAGCCTCCCGCTTCGATGAACTCGCGATATTGCCCGCAGGTGACGGGGTAGCGGTCAATCCAGTAGGTGTCTAAATATACTTTGTGAACTGGTCGTTCATTATCCAGGGCATCGATAGATTCGTTACCCATCGCAAACTCACCCGCCGGGATTTCAATCATTTCAGATTGCTTGAGGGGTGGGTAGGATGCCCGCGCCTGATTAGGCAAGCCAGATGCCACAAGAGATCCCACTTGGGGCATCTGCCAGCGTTGCAATTGCAGGACAAAGCTCACCGTTTCGCTATGCTGGCTTTCATGCTGAATTAACCAGCGCCATAGGCGTTCTTGCTCGTCTAATGGCGCTACTTCCAGGTAATCTAATACCTGTTCTCTTACGGTGTCCAGATAGCTGCAAATTTCGGAAAGTGTTGGTAAATAAACCCGTTCTACTTTGGGTAAGCCATCAGCAGCAAATAAGCGTTGATATTCGGTGAACGCAGGCGGTTTCCTAGCACAACGATTAAGTAGCCAAAGAGACTCGGTGTAGCCAATGTGACCGAGATGCCAACCAATGGGGCTGAAGTCGGGATGCACTTGACGACAAAAGGTGTCGTGGTTTATACCTTCAAACAGCGCTAAAGTTCCGGTACGGCAGCGCTGCAATCCCTGATAAATTGCCTCTCTACAAGAATTGATCGATTTGAACTTCAAGGTCTTCTCCCACGCTCAAAATGGTATTTTCTGGGAAACGAATCCAGTTGCTAGTAAACAACGGTTCAGAGGCAATAACTACTGCTTTTGGGAAGATAGGCTCGTCGCGCAGCCAGTAGAGGGAGGGAGCGGGGGAAGTAGTAGCATAGCGAGTGGCGACCATGCGATGTCCGTCACTGACAATAAGGTTGGCAGAAACTGATGTTTGATGAGCTTTGGCTAATTCAGCGATGGTAGTCAAGGTTTTGTAAACTGCTTGTTCCAAAGTCATACCAGGGGTAGATGCCAAGTTATTGAGCAGTAGAGCGAAGATATGTTCGGAATCGGTTGTACCATCGATAGATTGGTAGATGCGATCGCTCAACTGATCCCTAATCGGTCTGTATAGCGTCTTACGAAAGTCTTTGATGAAACCGTTATGAGTAAATAACAGATTCTCCCCTCGAAACGGTTGGCAGTTACTCAAATCCACTGACTGACCAGTAGTAGCACTGCGAACGTTACCCATTACACAACCTGACTCAATATATCTACCGAGGTTGGTGAGATTGATATCATCCCAAATGGGCAGCAAATTTTTGTAAACAAAAGGTTCTGTCTCGCGTTGTGGGTGAAACCAGCCAATCCCGTAGCCGTCAGCACTGACAACGCCAGAGGTCATCTCGCGGGGTTGGTAGCTTTGAACAATCAGCGAGTGTTCTGGTTTGGACAAAAGGTAGTCCAAGATAATCGGTGCGCCAAGGTAGCCTAGTATACGGCACATAGAGAAAGCGATCGCTCCCAGCTTTTTTACAATCCTTAATCATTGTAGGCACGTCCTCTTAGGCTACGGCAGCAAAAAAAGGTAATAGGAGGGGAAGGGGACTAGGGACTAGGGACTAGGGACTTTTTTCTCTTCCCCATTCCAATTCCCCAATCCCCAATCCCCAATCCCCAATCCCCAATCCCCAATCCCATGAATCCCAACTTAATTTTGCCAGTCGGAACACAGGTAGTAACTCGCGTCGATATTCAAGATGAGGCAGTGCATACTCGCGGCAGCGTCGGCGTTATCATTAAATCACCTCAAGACAACTCCCACGCCTATCGCGTCGAGTTTCCCGATGGAAGCGTTGCGTCCCTGCGCCGAAGTGAACTTACCATCCGCAAAGAGTCGCAAAAAGAAGGTTTGCAACCAGCAGCCTACTTATCTGATTTCGACCTTTATGATTATGTGATTTACCGCTGTATCGTCGGTTCTAAAGCTTACGGTCTAGATGATGCCAACTCCGACATCGACCGACGTGGCATATACTTACCACCAGCCGATATGCACTGGTCGCTCTACGGTCTCCCGGAGCAGTTGGACAACAAAGACACCGAGGAATGCTACTGGGAACTCCAGAAATTTCTAACACTCGCACTCAAAGCAAATCCAAACGTCTTAGAGTGCCTTTACACGCCACTGGTAGAAAAGGCGATGCCCCTGGTTGAGGAATTACTGGCAATTCGGTCTATTTTTCTCTCTCAGTTAGTTTATCAGACATATAACGGATATGTGATGTCTCAGTTTAAAAAACTTGAACAAGACATCCGCACCAAAGGCGACATCAAATGGAAACACGCCATGCACCTAATTCGCGTCTTGTTATCCGGTATCGAGGTGCTGAATGAAGGTTTTGTGCCGGTGCGCGTCGAAGAACATCGGCAACAGTTGATGTCTATCCGCTATGGTGAAGTTTCCTGGGAAGAAGTCAACGCTTGGCGTTTAAGCTTGCACAAGCAGTTTGATGATGCTTTTGCCGTGACATCTCTGCCAGAGCGTCCAGATTATGAAAAAGCTAATGCTTTTTTAATCAAGGCGCGTAGAAGCATGGTTTAGATTTTAAACCCTATAAAGACAAAGAATTTCGAGAGAAATTTGAAAGGAGATTAATTTAATGTCTAATGCAATGATGGTGATTTTCCCCTATCGTGAGTATACTTGGGTATTTGATGATGAGCGAGTTGGACTTGTAAGGGAGCCATTTGTCAGCGGCATTCCGGAAATGATTGATATCCTCGTTAAAGACATTCCCAATGCTGAGAAAGGTTTCAAACTTCTGTTTTCTGGAAACCCTTTCCCCGGATATCAAGCAGAATTAACTTTGTTGAGACAAGAATACAATGGCAACTGGTATCGCTGGGAGTCGAATAACATGGAAGGATGGTTATGTCCGGCTTTGTTTAAATACTTCGGCGAAGCGCCGATGAAACTTTATTGCAAAGCAGAGAAACTTCGTTCCTAAGTAGTTTTCTCATTACCAGACGTAAGGTGGGAGGCTCTGCTTACCCTTCAAATAAATTATGGCGACAATGCAGCAACTACTCCCGGTAATTTCTGACCAACCCTACCCGCTTTTATTTGCCACAATCAGCGGCGCACATCTGTATGGTTTCCCGTCGCCTGATTCTGATTACGATTTACGCGGTTCGCACATTCTGCCAGTATCAGAGGTTGTTGGCTTAGATACTGGACGGGAAACTATTGAAGTCTCAGAATTACGCGACAAGCTAGAAATTGACCTGGTAACTCACGATGTCAAAAAGTTCTTTTCGCTATCACTCAAAAAAAATGGCTATGTTTTGGAGCAACTATATTCGCCTTTAATCCTGCACACTACGCCAGAACACGAGGAATTGAAAGACATTGCCAAAGGCTGCATCACTCGCCATCATAGCCATCATTATTTAGGCTTTGCTCAGACGCAATGGAAACTTTTTGCCAAAGAAGAACTGCGGCGAGTTAAACCCCTTCTTTATGTTTATCGGGTGTTATTAACTGGCATTTATCTGATGCAAACGGGTGTAATCGAAGCCAATTTAGTGCAGTTGAATGAATTATTCAAATTGCCTTACATTCCTGACCTGATTGAGCGGAAGTTAGCAGGAGCAGAAAAATCTGTTTTGGAAGATGCTGATATGGCATTTCATCTGAGCGAATATCAACGATTGTTAGGTCAATTAGACAAGGCGAGTCAAAGCAGTACCCTACCGGAATCACCTTCTGCCAAGCCTGCGCTAAATGACTTGCTCGTAAGGGTACGATTAGCATCTTTTACAAACAAGTTAGGGTAGGTTTAGTTGAGGAATCTCACCAAACAAATACTTGTGGGCGTTGGGTTTCGCTACCGCTCAAACCAACCTACAATTAATAGGTATAATTATAATTCAAGAGGCAAATTTTTAATTAAATCTTCACGGTTATTACTATTCTTTAGAGATTTAATAACGGTTTTATTCGCTTTGGCATAAATCGTGGGGTAATCTCTCTCGCCTAGTTCTTCCCTCACAAAAAATGCAAGCATTTCTGTATCAATACTAAATTCTGCTGCTACCCCTTCTTTATTTCCACGGGCATCAACTCTAATCCATCTCTTTAAACTTTTCAAATAAATTGCGTTCAAACCATGTAAGGTGAACAACGGTTTATCAGTATCATCTAAAATAAGCTTTTGATAGCAAAGTCCGGTGGGGATTCCTAAATATCGTAATATAGCAGCTAGTAGATGTGATTTTGCATAGCAAATACCTTGTTTGTATTTCAAGACATCGGAAGCATTGCAGGTGACGGTATCGCTGTTTATATCGAATGAATGGGAGATTTTATCTCGAACATATTCATATACAGTTTTAGCTAAATGAATATCATCATTTTCATTATTGGCAGCTAATTTTTTGGCGATATTTTGTATGCTTTCTATGTTATGGTCGATGACTTCTGATGGTGCTAGATATTCTTTGAGGTTATTAACTTCAGGTATTAATTTCATTGGATTTATACTAATTGTATTGAGCAAGGCTACAATATTCTATCCCCCAGCCCCTCGAAAAGGGGGGCTAAGAAAAAGTCGTGGATTGTGTTAATTATTTAAAACTGAGGGCGGCGACAAACAGACAAACCCAGCCTACAATAAATGCTACTCCTCCCAGTGAAGTAATTGCTCCCAGCCATTTGAAACCTGTAAGACTCAAAGCATACAAACTACCAGAGAACAACGCCACGCCGACGATGAAGGCATATCCAGCCGCCACCAGGCTTGATTGTGCTGCTTCGGCACGGCTTAATAATAATGCTACCAGTAACAGCGCCAAAGCGTGATACATCTGATAACGAGCGCCAGTTTCAAAAATTTCTGTCGCCCTTTCAGTTAGTTTGTCCCTTAAAGCATGGGCAGCAAAAGCACCAAAGGCGACAGATGTAGCGCCGAGGATAGCGGCTATACTCAAAAAAATCCGCGTCATTTTCTCAGCCGAGTCCTAAGAGTTAGTTCTCTTCAATTTTAAATCCTAAAGATTGAATCGATAGGAAATTCCTCCCTCTGAATTAACATCAAAATTGGCATCGAACTCTTTCGCTTTTTCATCTAAATACTGCTTGGCTTCTTTTCCTGATAGCTGCGCCTCTGCTGCAAAGCGCAATGTTGTAATCGTGCCGTCGCCGTCTTGGATGAGCTGATAAAAGATAGACTGGAGGCGATCGCGTGTTTCTTTGGAGTGTTGTTTTTGCAATCCCCTTACCAGCCATCCTCCCAAAGCTACTGCGGGTAGCCCTAAAACTAAACCTCCTAAAGCAGCATCTCTATCTTCCTGCTTATCCTCCGGGCTAGCATCCTGATTTGGCATCGTAAAAACGATTAACGGGACTAATAGAACCAGACCGCCAAAGGTAAGTAATAAACCCGCAGATAGTTTCTTAATCAGCTTCATAGGGCAGTTGATATATTCAAGACTGCCGCGATCTTAACCTCAGTTTCGAGTAGCTTCCAGTAGGCGGGAAAAATAAAAGCGAGTCTTAGTCATTGCTTTGCGCTGAATCACAAAACCGTTACTTTCCAGAATCTTCACGACATCAGCTTCGCGGTGCAGGTAAGCGCGAGTTGCTTTGCTGGGGCCTGGGAAGAAACTGCCGATTTTCTTAAGCAAACTGAGGGCTAAAGTTTTCGGTGCAAAGCTGAGAATTATCCGAGATTCTCCCATAGAACAGAGATGGGAAATCATCTCGGCGGCTTTGTCTTGGGGATAGTGAATTAACACATCCAGACAAATCACGGTGTGATATTTGCCGCTCAATGTTTCCAAATCCTGCACTGTGAAGGTAGGATTGCTATTGTTGCCTAAAAGTGCTTCGGCTCTTTCTTTAGCTTCTCCTACCATTTTTTCGGAGATGTCGCTGGCGTAGAGTTTGGCACCAGCTTGGGCGAGGGGAATGCTGAGGCTACCAACACCACATCCCGCATCGCAAATGGAGAGAGTTGCTAAATTGCCATCGTCTGTCAGCCAGCTGATGACGGTATCAACTGTCTGCTGATGTCCTTCACGGATGTCTAGTTGGACTTTGTTAACTTCGCCGTCGCCGTAGATGCGCCGCCACCGATCGAATCCGGTGGAGTTGAAGTAGTCTTTTACTATCGTTTTGTCGTCTGCTGCGTTCATGAAATTGGTTTTTGTTTAACTGTTCCCAACGCTCTAAGTTACCATTCTCCGAGGACAGTGGGAAATGGAATCGCATAAGCGAAGGCGACAGCCGTTAGACAACGAAGGACAAGGGAGGAAGAGAGGAAGAGTTTTGTAGGCTGCAAATCAGCAGTGTGAAATGAACCACAGAGGCACGGAGAACGCAGAGGAAGAGATGAGTCGGTAGCCGTATCAAAGCCTCTCCCGGTTGACGGGACGGGGTTGTAATCGTTTCCATGTGAGTTCGCCGAATTCATCTAAATGCCAGCGCAGCAGTTGATTGACGGATTGGCTGAGGTAGGGGCTGGTTTGATTGTTTTTTTGGCGATCGCGTTTTGATGGTTCTTTAAGCAACCCTATGGCGCGACGGGGTGCTATGGTTGCTAAAGCGATCGCATCCTCTATTTGACACCCCCACTTGACTAAATTCTGCACTCCGACCAACAGCGGTAATGTTGTCCCGGAAAGGGTGCCATCTGGTAGTCTTGCTGTACCATTTTTTACTTCTATTTGCCGAGTATCCCACGGGTAAATACCGTCCTGTAGCCCCAATGGTGATAATGCGTCGCTAACTAAAAATATGCCTTTTTCGTAGTTGCTGGCGCATAGCAGCATCTTGATCATTGTCGGGGAGACGTGCTGACCATCGGCAATTAAACCACACATTACGTCAGGATGGACGATTGCTGCTCCGAGTAATCCGGGTTCTCGGTGATGTAAACTGGGCATGGCGTTGAAGGCATGAGTCACCATTGTTGCACCCGTGTTAAAGGCACGTTGCGCTTGTGTTTCTGTAGCTTGGGAGTGTCCGAGACTGATGGTAATGCCAAGCGATCGCAAATACTCTATTGCTTCTCCAGTTTCATCTAATTCTGGTGCCAAGGTAATTACTTTGACAATACTGGCGTAATCCCCTAAGATTCGCTTCACGTTGTCAATTGTCAGGGGCAATAAATACTCTGCTGGGTGTGCGCCGCGCTTTTGGTAATTCAGAAATGGCCCTTCTAGATGAACTCCCAAAATCTGGGCGCTGGTTTTATCGTTCTGCTGGGCGGAGGCATCAGCGAAAATGGATAGCGATCGCTGTATATTCTCTACTGATGTCGTGACGATAGTGGGCAAAAATCCATCTACACCCTGTTCCCACAATAATTTAGAAATTTCGGGTATTTTATGGCTATTTTCTAAATTAACCTCTGGAAATGCTAACCCTAGCGCCCCGTTAATCTGCAAATCCACACCTCCCAGAGAAAGCCACTCGCCTCCTACATCTAAGAGTCCATCTGGTGATCGCATTCCTTTTTCAAAGACGCGCATCGGTGAGATTCTTTCAATTGTGCCTTGTGTAACGGAAATTTCCTGTAATCCTTGATATCCAGGCAGTCTAACGTTGATAATATTCACAATTCGATTATCCCAAATCTAAAATCGCATGACTCAACCCCTAGTTGGTATTATCATGGGCAGCGATTCCGATTTGCCCACTATGCAAGACGCGATCGCAGTCTGTGAAGAATTCAGCGTTAACTGCGAAGTAGCGATCGTCAGCGCCCACCGCACCCCTGAACGCATGGTAGAATATGCCCAACACGCCCACCAACGCGGTATTAAAGTTATTATCGCTGGTGCTGGTGGCGCTGCCCATCTGCCGGGAATGGTTGCTGCTTTAACACCCTTGCCTGTGATTGGAGTGCCAGTAACTAGCCGTCATTTGCAGGGTGTCGATTCTCTCTATTCCATCGTGCAAATGCCAGGGGGAATTCCCGTCGCTACTGTCGCTATTGGCAATGCTAAGAATGCTGGTTTATTGGCTGTGCAAATATTAGCTTCCCACCAGCCAGAATTACTAGAACGAGTCCAGCAGTATCGCCAAAATTTAGCCCAATCTGTTATGGAAAAGCAAGGGCGGTTAGAGGAACTGGGCTACAAGCAGTATTTAAAGGAAATGCTTTAATAGGAATTCTTATGCAAGGATTGTGAAACCCTTGCCGGTAGCAAGTTTTATAAATTTAAGCGTTGCACGATTCAATCAAAATCGTACAACATTTTTGTGCGGCAATCAGAAGAATTATTAAAAATTTTTACCTAATCGGTTCTCTATAAAAATTTACACTCAATGAGTGAAAGATACTGTAGTATTTTATTCTAAAATTTGTTCATCCTCCTAAAGATATATTTTAGCTACAGGCTACAACTGCCTATGGCTAGGACTTTGGGAAAATCCTTTTTTGGTCAACTCTCTAAAGTCTGACATAAGTATTTGTATTCTATTATACAGAATTTGTAATGAAGAAAATACAAAATCTAAGGACTTAAAAGGCAAAATTACAATTTTTCCAAACGCCAATAGCGTCTTGAATCCCTGTGGGGTTGTTTCTACAAATAGGTCATTTACCGCTTCAGAGGGCTAGATTTACCCCGATTGCGAAACTGTTGGATGTGTTTTAAGCGGCAAGGAAACTGCACTGATGATCTCTAGACTAAAGATAAAAAAGAAGAAGTCGAGGACTAAAAGTAAGCGACTTTCTTCAAATGGGCTACCTTACTCCCCTCGGAGCGCCATGATGTGGAAGCAGTTACAGACTGCTGTTAAGAGGTTAACTCCGAGTTGGCAAGCTTGCATTCCTATAGCTACAGTCATTGTGATGCTGTGGGGTTACTCGGCAGTTGCTCAAGATGCTCCGGCAGCCGCTGGCCCGACAACGGCGGAGCTAAAGGTAGCATTGGATACTTTGTGGGTAGCGATCGCTGCCTTCCTAGTGTTCTTTATGAACGCTGGTTTTTGTATGTTGGAAACTGGCTTTTGCCGCCAGAAAAACGCCGTCAACGTTCTGGCCAAGAACTTGATCGTGTTTGCTTTGGCTACCGTTGCTTTTTGGGCAATTGGTTTTGGCTTGATGTTCGGAGATGGTAACCCCTTCATCGGACTCAATGGATTTTTCTTAGGTGGAGCCGATAACAGTCCCGCCACAAACGATGCCTATCAAGGCGTCTTTAGCTCTCTCAAATGGGCTGGTGTCCCTCTAGCTGCTAAGTTTTTGTTCCAGCTAGTATTTGCCGGAACCGCCGCCACAATTGTTTCTGGAGCAGTTGCGGAACGGATTAAGTTTGTTGACTTCTTAATCTTTAGCCTCATACTCGTAGGTATTATCTACCCAATCACCGGACACTGGATTTGGGGTGGTGGCTGGCTACAATCGCGAGGATTTTGGGATTTTGCCGGCTCAACTGTAGTTCACTCGGTTGGTGGTTGGGCAGCTTTGATGGGAGCCGCATTCTTAGGGCCGCGGCTAGGAAAATATCAAGACGGGCAGAGTGTTGCTTTCCCAGGTCACAATCTAAGCATTGCTACCTTGGGCTGTTTAATTCTCTGGTTGGGCTGGTTTGGTTTCAACCCAGGCTCCACAATGGCTGCCGATCCCAATGCCATTACCCACATTGCCCTGACAACCAACATGGGGGCAGCTGCGGGTGGAATCGCCGCTACAGTTACAGCTTGGTTGTATCTTGGTAAGCCGGATCTGTCGATGATTATCAACGGCATCTTGGCTGGCTTGGTGGGGGTTACAGCCGCCTGTGCTTTCATCAGCATTGGTAGTGCTTTGATAATTGGTTTGATTGCCGGAGTTGTGGTAGTTTTTGCTGTCACCTTCTTTGACAAGCGGAAGATTGATGACCCAGTGGGTGCTACTTCGGTTCACCTTGTCTGTGGTATTTGGGGTAGTTTGGCAGTGGGTCTATTCAGTGTCGGCCCTGGTGTCTACTCCTGGTACGGCGAAGGTCTTGGCCCAGCGAAAGGGTTACTTTTGGGTGGTGGCCCTGGACAGTTCATCACTCAGCTGATTGGCGTTGTTTCAGTAGGCGGCATGACAGTTCTACTGAGTACAATCTTGTGGATGGTGCTTAAGGCAACCCTTGGTATCCGAGTTAAGCCTGAAGAGGAGTTTGAAGGCTTGGATATCGGCGAACACGGTATGGAAGCCTACAGCGGATTTGTCAAAGAGACAGGCGCAGGTGGTTTTGCTGATACTGGTAAGCACGGTGGAATGCCAAATTCACCGGGAGAGTATGCCAAGTAAGGGCAAAGGATAATAAGTATAAGGGAAAAGGCAAAAGAATTTTTTCTTTTGCCTTTTTCTTTTTCTGGGAGCGATCGCGTATATTATGGCTCTGGCATCTTCATCATTCTCAAAATCCTAAATGCTACAGTCGGTCTGCAACCCGAACCAGAAGCCTAAATGCAAGGGATGGCTATCACCAAACATGATGGAGAGGAATTCGCAGGGGGGATGAGTTTTACGAGTGAGTGAAACTAAACAAATTTATTGCTGATAGCCTTTAAAATCAAATTCAAACTCTGCTGAATTTGAGAAGTGTGTCTACCCGCTCCAAAACCTTGATTCCGGCTTGGGCTTTCATCTCCCTGGCTACTAATGGGCTGCTAATGCTAACAACGATCCTGTTGCTGAATCGGGATCGGTGGCTACCAGCCAGATTTCAAGCTAGCGATTCTACATCGCAGATGCAAACCCCGCCGGATCTCTCTACCAGCCTGATGAGTAAAACCCTTGCTCCCCAACCAACCTTAGGACAACGCCACCAGTTGTCTTATCAACAATGGGTGGCTTTGCTGGGGCGAGAAGCTGAGGTAATAGCAGCAAAACAACCGCCAAATTTAACCGTCCTAGCTGGGGATTCCCTCAGTTTATGGTTTCCTCCTGAGCTATTGCCAAGGGATGCTCCTTCGGGGACTAGGCGCGATCGCACTTGGCTAAATCAGGGAATTTCTGGCGATACTTCGGCTGGGTTGCTCAACCGATTATATGTATTTGACCAAACTGAACCGAGTACGATTTTTGTAATGATTGGCATTAACGATCTGCTTCGGGGAGGGAAAGACCAGACAATTTTGGCGAATCAGCGACGGATTATCCGCTATCTGCGGCGAGTTCATCCCCAAGCCGAGATTGTGATTCAGTCGATTTTGCCCCACAGTGGAGCTAGGTCAACCTTTCGCGCACGCGATCGCTTGTCTGAAGTCCCCAACAGTCGCATCCGCAAGATTAACCAACAACTAGAAGCGATCGCACGTTCGGAAGGTGTCAATTATCTCAACCTGTATCCCCTCTTTAGCAATTCTCAAGGCGATTTGCAACTCGATTTGACTACCGATGGCTTACACCTGAATTCTCAAGGCTATTTAGTCTGGCGTTCGGCGCTTGTGCTGTTCATGGGGCTGCAACTAGAACCCGCCAATGCCAAAATCAATTAAAATTCTCCTTCCTCTCCTTCCTCTCGTTCTCATCCTCAGTCTGGGAACGAGGAAGCGAGAGTAATTTACCTGGCGTTGCTGAATAATGGGAGGAATCAAGCAGGAATTGGGACATCCCAAAATCTCAAGTAGTGAAGTAACAAGCGGATTGAATGTCTCAGCATTTCTTCGGATTTGGAATAGC